>JAGHZG010000053.1 GCA_017743275.1 Chloroflexota bacterium
GGTGAGGCAAGAGGTACCCGCTATGCCGATGACCGAACGAGTCGCCCGATTGAGAGAACAGAGTCTGGAAGCCCGGCCCACCCTCTCCACGGAATGGGCCGAACTCATCACCGAGTTCTACCGCCAGGACCTGGGGCCCGTCTCCGCGCCGGTGCGCCGCGCCCTGGCCTTCCGCTACCTCATGGAACATAAGACCGTCTACATCGGCGAGGGGGAACTCATCGTCGGCGAGAAAGGGCCGTTCCCTAAAGCCGCGCCCACCTACCCCGAACTCTGCTGTCACAGCCTGGAGGACCTGGACATCCTGAACTCGCGGGAGAAAATCCCCTTCATCGTCACCCCCCAGGCGCGGCAGGTCTACGCGGAGGTCATCATCCCCTTCTGGCGCGGCAAGTCCATGCGCGACCTCATCTTCCGGGAGATGACGGACGAGTGGAAGGCCGCCTATGAGGCCGGCATCTTCACCGAGTTTATGGAACAGCGGGCCCCGGGCCACACCGTCCTGGACGACAAAATCTACCGCAAGGGCATGCGGGACTTCCAGGAGGACATCCGCCGCGCGCTGGCGAACCTGGACTATCTGAACGACCCCGAGGCCTACGACAAGCAGGAAGAACTGAAGGCGATGCTCATCTGCGCCGACGCGCTGATCCGCTTCGCTGAACGGCACGCGGAGAAGGCGGAGGAACTGGCCGCGCGGGAGTCCGACCCCCGGCGTCGGGCGGAACTGCGGCGCATCGCCGAGGTCTGCCGACGTGTCCCTGCCTACCCGCCCCGCGACTTCTGGGAGGCCGTCCAGTACTACTGGTTTGTCCACCTGGGCGTGACGACTGAATTGAACACGTGGGACTCCTTCAGCCCCGGACGGTTGGACCAGCACTTCTACCCGTTCTACCGCAGGGGACTGGAGGACGGCACGCTGACGCGGGAGCAGGCCGAAGAGTTGCTCCAGTGCCTGTGGATCAAGTTCAACAACCAGCCCGCGCCGCCCAAAGTGGGCGTCACGGCGGCGGAGAGCGCCACCTACACGGACTTCGCGCAGATCAACCTGGGCGGCCTGCGGGAGGACGGCTCCGACGGCGTCAACGAACTGACCTACCTCATCCTGGACGTGGTGGAGGAGATGCGGCTTCTGCAGCCCAGCGCGTCGGTCCAGGTCAGCAAGAAGAGCCCGGACGCGTTTATCCAGCGGGCCGCCCGCATCATCCGCACCGGCTTCGGTCAGCCCTCGGTCTTCAACGCCGACATGGTTGTTCAGGAACTCCTGCGCCAGGGCAAGTCCCTCGCCGATGCCCGCAACGGCGGCACCAGTGGCTGCGTGGAGACGGGCGCCTTCGGCAAAGAGAGTTACATCCTCACGGGCTACATGAACCTGCCCAAAATCCTGGAGATCACCCTGAACAACGGCGTGGACCCCCGGACGGGCCGCCGCATCGGCCTGGAGACGGGCGACCCGCGGGATTTCGCCTCGTTTGACGAACTCTTCGCCGCCTTTGAGCGGCAACTGCGCTATTTTGTGGACGTCAAAGTGCGCGGCAACAACGTCATAGAACGACTGTACGCCCGCCACATGCCTGCGCCGTTCCTCTCCATCCTGATTGACGACTGCATCGCGAAGGGGAAGGACTATCACGACGGCGGCGCCCGCTACAACACCACCTACATCCAGGGCGTCGGCCTGGGCTCCATCACCGACGCCCTGACCGCCATCCGCTACCACGTTTTTGATCAGCGCACCGTCTCTATGGACGAACTGCTCACGGCCCTGCGGGGCGACTTTGCGGGCTACGAGTCGCTGCGCCAGACCCTGCTCCACCGGACCCCCAAATACGGCAACGACGACGACTACGCGGACGGGGTGATGCGGGCCGTCTTTGAGGCCTACTTCCGGGCCGTGGACGGGCGTCCCAACACGAAGGGCGGGCGGTACCACATCAACCTGCTGCCCACCACCGTCCACGTCTACTTCGGCTCGGTGACGGGGGCGACGCCGGACGGGCGGAAGGCGGGGATGCCCCTCTCGGAGGGCATATCCCCGGTCCAGGGCGCCGACCGCCGGGGCCCAACGGCGGTCCTCAAGTCCGCTGCCAAAATGGACCACGCCCGCACGGGCGGCACTCTGCTCAACCAGAAGTTCAACCCGTCGCTGCTGAAGACCGATGAGGGGCTGGACAAGTTCGTCCAGTTGATCCGGACCTACTTCCGTCTGGACGGCCATCACATCCAGTTCAACGTGGTGGATGCGGCCACACTGCGGGCCGCGCAGGAGCATCCGGAGCAGTACCGGAGTCTGATCGTGCGGGTGGCGGGCTACAGCGACTATTTCTGCGACCTGACGAAGGCCCTGCAGGACGAAATCATCGCCCGCACCGAGCATGAGTCGTTCTGACTGGCTACCCGACAGTTTGAAATCAGGACACGGATACACACGGGTTTCACGGATGAACACGGCTTCGCCCAGAGGGGTCTGCCCAACGGGGTGACTACCCACCCGGACCGGTTTGGAGATAACGTAGCGCAGGCCACGAATGCTCTCGTTATTCTATGGAACTTTGTCAGCCTGCACGCAGGCCTGGCGGCCTGCGCCACAGGGATATGCCTTTGCCAGTCTCTTTGATAACGCTTGCCCGAGGCCCCCTGGTAGGTAGTTACCCAAAGGGATAAAAATCCGTGAAAATCCGTACCATCCGTGCCCATCCGTGTCCCATTGAACGGGAAGCAAAGGGAAGAGGTGCATTTACAGGTTAGCAATCCGTATCTATCCGTAGCATCCGTGTGAATCCGTGTACGGCCCGATCAAAAGTGCCAGGTGGCCAGTTGTTATGTCAATGTTCCAGGAAAGCGTTGGCCCGAACGAAACCCTTGAAGAGATTGTCCGCCGCATCGTAAGCGTCGCCCAGCCGGAGCGGATTATCCTCTTCGGCTCTGCCGCGCGCGGTGAAATGGGCCCCCATAGCGACATAGACCTGCTGGTCATCAAGCGAGGAGAATTTGACTACGGACGCCTGGTAGGGGATATTTACATGCACCTGCACGGCGTGGGACAGGCCGTAGATGTGATTCTGGCAACCCCGGAGCAGGTAGAACAGTACCGGGATGTCCCTTACTTGGTTATTTTCGCCGCTCTGAGAGAGGGGAAGGAGGTCTACCGTGCCCCAACGGTATCCCCCGGATGACCCGAGGGGTACCGACCGCTGAGTAGGAGGTCTCGCGATGGCGCTCTCCAATCCGATGCGTCCGTATCTGGGCAAACTGGTTGGCATTCGCGACCTGGCGACCGGGATCAAGTTGTTCCAGGTGGAACTGCTGGAGCCGGAGGGCCGGGCCGCGTTCGCCGACTATAAGCCCGGACAGTTCGCCTTTGTCTCCGCTTTCGGCGCCGGAGAGGCCCCCTTCGGCATCACGTCCACCCCGCGCCGGGGGCCCATCCTGGAGTTTGCCGTCAACGCCCTGGGCCACGTGACTTTCACGCTCCACTCCCTGGACGTGGGCGACCCGGTGGGAGTGCGCGGACCGCTGGGCAACTGGTTCCCTATGGACCGGTTGCGCGGCAAGAACATCGTGATCCTGGGCGGGGGCATCGGCGGCGCGCCCCTGCGTCCGGTCATTCACACCATTCTGGACCACCGGGAGGACTACGGTCACCTGACCATCCTCTGGGCGGCCCGCAGCCCGGACCTGCTGGTCTTTACGGAGGAGTTTGACGAGTGGCGCTCCGCCTGGGCGACCGAACTCCACGTTACCGTGGACCAGGCGGGGCCGGGGTGGACGGGCAATGTCGGCCTGATCACCCAGTTGCTGGAGAAGGTGGCCCCGTCGCCGGAGAACGCCGTCGCCATCACCTGCGGCCCGCCTATTATGATCCACTTCGTCTTTCTGACGTTGAAGAAACTGGGTTTTGCCCCCGACCAGATGCTGACGACGCTGGAGGCCCGGATGCACTGCGGCATCGGCAAGTGTGGGCGGTGCAACCTGGGGGAGAAGTTCATCTGCAAGGACGGCCCCGTCTTCTGGCAATACGAAATCGCGAGTTTCCTGGAGGGCTTCTTGTGAGGAAAACCACCAAGACACGAAGGAATTACCTACCACGAAGGGCACAAAGTACCCACAAAGGACACGAAAGGATAAAAAATCATCCTTTGTGCCCTTTGTGTAGCCTTCGTGTCCTTCGTGGTTTTTAAGGAGCGATTCTCGGGTAGGCATTTACCACGTAAGGGAAAAATGGATCAGACCTGATGTCTTTGTGGTGAGAACCTTTGAATACGGAGCAATGAGATGACCCCACCTGTTGACCCAATTCTGGTACGGATAGGCCCTATCGCCATTCACTGGTACGGGGTGCTCATTACCATCGGCATCCTGCTGGGCGCGGTCTACGCGGCCCGCCAGGCCCCCCGCAAGGGCATCCACCCCGACCACATCTGGAACGGCCTGGTCATCGCCATCATCCTGGGCATCATCGGCGCCCGGCTGTACCACGTCTTCTCCAGCCCCCGGGGCGGCGGGCTGGGCTGGGAATGGTACCGGGAGCACCCGCTGGATATTCTGAAAATCTGGCAGGGGGGCCTGGCCATCTACGGTGCCATCATCGGCGGCGTCCTGGGGGTGGCCATCTACGCCTGGCGCAACAAACTCCCGCTGCTCACTCTGCTGGACCTGGGGGCACCGGGGCTGGCACTGGGGCAGGCCATCGGTCGCTGGGGCAACTTCATCAACCAGGAACTGTATGGCCCGCCCACCGGCTCCACCTGGTGGGGCGTGAAGATAGACGCGGAGCATCGGCTGGCGATGTACCCCATCAGCCAGTACCCGCCGGATACCCTCTTCCACCCCACCTTTCTCTACGAGTCCCTCTGGTGCCTGATGCTGTTCCTGGTGCTGGCCTACCTGCAACGGAAGCGGGCCGACTGGCTGCGGGACGGGGATATTTTCGTGGGCTACATCGTGGGCTATTCGGTGGGCCGCTTCTGGATTGAGTTCTTCCGCCCGGACGCCTGGATGCTGGGCTCGCTGGCGGCGGCCCAGTGGTTCGGCCTGGCCCTGGCGCTGGCGGGGGTGGCGCTGCTGATCCTGCGGCATCGCAGCCGACTTCACAAGGTGGATTCTTTCTCTCACAAAGACACAGAGACACAGAGAGACAAAGATTTATAAAGACAAAAACTTTGTGTCTTTGTGTCTCTGTGTGAGAATTTGGCCATGAATCGCGCTATCCCTCTCTACCGCCTGCAGCAATTGGACCAGGAGGAGGAGGCCCTGCGCCGCCGCCTCCGGGAGGTCACCGCCGCCCTGGGGGAGACCCCCGCCCTGCGGGAGGCCCGCCAGGCCGCCGGGCGCGCCGCCGACGAGGCCCACCGCTGGGCCGTCCGCCAGCGGGACCTGGAACTGGCCGTCCAGGGCCTCAAGGACGAAATCGCGTCGGCGGAGCGGACCCTCTACAACGGGAGCGTCCGCAACCCCAAAGCGCTGGACGACCTGCAGAAAAAGGTGCTCTCCCTGAAAAAACTGTTGGAGAAACGGGAGGAGGAACTCCTGGAGGCGATGATTGCCCGCGAGGAGAGCGAGGAGGCCCAGAAGCAGGCCCAGGTCCGTCTAGCGAAGGTGGAGGCCGCCTGGGCGCGCGACCAGGCCGCGCTGGAGGCGGAAAAGGGCCAACTGGAGGGCCGGCTGGCGGAAGTCGGCCGCGCCCGCGCTGCCCTGCTCCCGACCATCCCCCGGGAGGACCTGGAACTCTACCGCACTCTCCGCCGGACCAAAGGCGGGCTGGCGGTGGCGGTGATGCGCCGCGGCGCCTGCACGGCCTGCGGCATGGAGGTCCCCTCGGGCCGCCCGGAGCGGGCCCGGGAGGCCGACCTCTTCTTCTGCGGCAACTGCGAACGCATCCTCATCCCGGAGGAAGTGCTCCCGTAAGTACGGGCGAGCCCTCGGCCCCGAAGGGCCTTCGGCCCGAGAGGGCATGCCTCGCCTCTACCTGCGACGTGCGCCCTGCGACCTGCGACCTGCACCATGGGCACCAAAACCAGCGCCTTCGGCTCTCCCGGACGGATCGCCCACGATTCCCGTCCGTTCTACAACAGCAGACTGTATGAAGGCCTGCCGACGGAGGAGACCGTCCCGTACGTAGAAAACCCGATCCCGGCGGAATTTCTGGACCGCATCCTCTGCAAGTCCAGCGAGCGGATGGAGGAACTCCCGGATTGCAGCGCCCACCTGATGGTCACCTCGCCCCCGTACAACGTGGGCAAAGCGTACGACGAAAACCTGACCCTGGCGGAGTACCGGGCCTTCCTGAAACGGGTCTGGAGCGAGGTGAAGCGGGTGCTGGTTCCCGGTGGGAGGGCCTGCATCAACATCGCCAACCTGGGCCGCAGGCCCTATATCCCGCTCCACGCGTTCATCATTGAGGACATGCTGGACCTGGGTTTCCTGATGCGGGGCGAGATTATCTGGGACAAAGCCGCCAGCAGCAGCCCGTCCACTGCCTGGGGAACCTGGTGCTCCCCCAGAAACCCGACCCTGAGAGATACCCACGAGTACATCCTGGTCTTTTCTAAGGGGACGTTTACCCGGGACTCCCTCCCTGGCCGGAACAGCACCATTTCCAGAGAGGAGTTCCTGGAATTCACCAGAAGCGTCTGGACTTTCCCGGCTGAGCCGGCGACGAAAGTCGGGCATCCGGCCCCGTTTCCGGTGGAGTTGCCCTACCGTCTCATCCAACTCTACACCTTTGAAGGGGAGGTGGTTCTGGACCCGTTTATGGGAAGTGGACAGACGGCGATCGCGGCGATACGGACCAAACGTCACTTTGTCGGATACGAGATCAGCCAGGAATATGTCCAACTGGCGGAAAGAAGAATTGTAACTGTTCAGCGCTGACTGAAGTCACCCTTCTCAGGCCTGCGGCCGATGGTCAGCCTTCGCCGACCAGGTCTCTCCGACGCACCCATAAGGGTTGTCGGCGAAGGCCGACAACCGGCACAAAGTGCCCAGGGAGGGCGATTTCAATCGGCGTGAATATTGAAGAATCAAACCGGGACACGTACAACTCAACATCCGATAGGAGGACAACCATGAAACTGGACCCCCAAGCCCGTTACTCTAAGACCCACGAGTGGGCCCGCTGGGACGGAGAGGAAATCGTCTGCGGCATCTCCGACCATGCCCAGGAATCCCTCTCCGACATCGTCTATGTGGAACTGCCGGAGGTGGGGGACACCTTCGCCCGGGGCGACACCTTCGGCACGGTGGAATCGGTGAAAGCCGCCTCAGACCTCTATATGCCGATGGGCGGCGAAATCACCGCCATCAACGAGGACCTCCAAAGCAAACCGGAACTGGTCAACCAGGACCCCTACGGTGCGGGCTGGATGATCCGGTTCCGCCCCTCCAACCCGGCCGAGTTTGACGACCTGATGGACGCCCAGGCCTACGAGGCGTTCGTGGCCGAAGAGGAAGGGTAATGGCCAGCGAAACCGCGGAGAGTCTGAAGGCAGAGGGACTGCGCCTGTTCCAGGAGGGGCTGTACGAGGAGGCCCTGCGCCGCTTTGGAGAGGCCCAGGAGCGGTTCGCCGCCGATGGGAATGACGCCGAAGCGGCGGAGATGCTGAACAACCAGGGCGTGGTCTACCGGATGCTCCACCGCTGGGAGGAGGCGCGGGCCGCCCTGGAGGAAGCCCGGGCGGTCTTTGTCCGCATCGGCGACCGGCACCGGGAGGCCCAGGCCCTGGGCAACCTGGGCGGCCTGCTGGCCAGCCGGGGGGACTCCCTGCGGGCCCAGGAGTACCTCCGGCAGGCCGCCGACATCTTCGCCGAATTGGGGGACAACCAGCGGCGGGCCGAAACCCTCCTGGCCCTGGGCGTCCAGATGTGGAAGGCCGGCGACCGCTGGGGTGGCCTGGCCACCTATCAGGCCGGCCTGGAGATGCTGGAGCACCCCACTCCCCAGCAGAAGACGCTGCGGGGACTGCTCCAACTGGTCGGGCGGCTGTTCCGGCTGCGGTTGCCCGCGGTGTAGCGCAAGATTCATCTTGCGCCACCCGTCCTCGGAGTACCGTTTCGGCCTATCGGAACGC
>JAGHZG010000054.1 GCA_017743275.1 Chloroflexota bacterium
GGCCGCCGCGCACGTGCTCTCGCGCCAGACGGGCGACGGCCTGCGCTGGTGGTACATGACCCGTGCCGGCATCCACGCCGAGGAGGGTGAAACCGCGTTCGTGGCGCCGCTGGCGGGGTGGTCCCACTTTATGGCCCATGCCTACATCCTGGGCGACACCCGCAGCCAACTGCGCCGCTGGCTGGACCGGCCCTGGGGCCGCGGCGACCTGTATTCTATCCAGCGGCTCGTCGCCACCATTCAGGCCTTTGACGATGAACGGATCACCCCGCGCCTCTGGCTGCCGCTGGTGCTGCGGGGGTACCGGTAACGGTTGGCGGCTCAAGAGATAACGATGACGGGACGATCAAGAGATTCTGAGGAGGGCCGATGCATACTGTTTTCCGTCCTGCTTTATGGATCGCGCTCCTGGGGCTGTTGACCCTGGGGATCGGCGTCGGCCTGGCCGCGCCGCGCGCCGACGTTGCGCCTGCCGCACTCCAAATTGTGGACCTGCAGGCCAGCGCCGCAACCGTCGGCCTGTACGAAAAGTTGGAACTCACCTTCCGCATCACCGGCAGCGGGGCGACCAACCCCTACTTCCCCTACGACCCCGCGCCGCCGCCTGGCGTGCCCGCTGGCGTGGGCATCACCGTGGACGCGCTCTTCAGCCCCGACAACTGGACCACCGTCATCACCCAGCCGGCCTTTCTGTATCAACCCTATGAGCGCCGCTGCATCTTCAACAACACGGTGGTGACCCACTGTCCGCCCAACGGCGAGGAGTGGCTCTATCCGACGGGTGAGCCGGTCTGGAAAGCGCGTTTTGCGCCCCAGCAGACCGGCACCTGGCGCTATCGCGTGCGCGCCACCGACGCCTCCGGCACAGTCCAGAGCGCCGAGGGGGTGTTCACCGTCGTGCCGTCCACCCTGCCGCACAACCACGGCTTTATCCGCATCAGCCCCACCGACCCCGGCTACTTTGAGTACTCCGACGGCACGCCCTTTATCGGCGTCGGGCACGGCGAGGGGGTCTCCGGCTGGCGCTTTACTTACGACGTGGATGACACGCTGGCGCGGCTGGAGGCCGGCCGCGTGAACTTTGTGCGGATGTGGATGACCGGCAGCAGTATCTTTATGGCGCCGTGGAACCCCTGGCACTCCCATCACCTGCCCGGCGAGGGCGGCTACTTCAACCCGACCAGCCTGACCTACACCCACGCCTACACCGGTCACCTGGTCTCCCTGCGCCTGTGGGATTATGCCGACCCGTCCATGGAAGGGCGGCGCAACCCCTGCATGTTCCAGGGCTTTACCAACAACGTCGCCGTCCGGCCCAATACGGCCTACCACCTGAGCGTGCGTCTGAAGACCGTCGGAGTGACCGGCCCCCGAGATCGCCGCTATCCCTACGGATTTGCCGTGCGCACCGGCGGCTGGTTGGGCGATCAGTGCGCCGACCCGGCATCCACCAGTGGCAACAGCCGCCTGCTGCTGGGCCACGTCAACGGCACCACGCCCGGCTGGACTACGGTCACTGCCACCTTCACCACCGGCCCGAACCAATACTTCCTGGACAACTTGTACTTGATCCTGGAGAACACCACCGGCGGCGATGCCTACGTGGACGAGGTTTCCCTGCGTGAACTGCGCCACGGCGCGCCGACCGGCCCGGAAATCCTGCGCAAGAACCGCTTCGCCTACCACCTCTATTTTGACCAGCAACCCTCCTGGCAGTGGGATTATCTTTTCCAGCGGGCCGAACAGGGCGAAGTGACCATCCGTCCCGTTGTGCTGGAGAAAAACGACTGGATCGCCAACCATCTGGATGCGAACGGCAACCCGGTGGGCGGTTACTACGATCTGGACAACAACCGCTTCTACGCGGCGCCGAACACGGCGGTGCGCCGCCTGCACGAGTACTTTTGGCGCTATCTGGTCGCCCGCTGGGGCTATTCGCGCGCCCTACACTCTTGGGAACTGATGAACGAGGGTGACCCCTACAACGGCAATCACTACGCCATGGCCGACGCCTTTGGCCGCTTTATGCGCAGGCACGACCCGCATCGCCATCCGGTCACCACCTCCAACTGGCACAGTTTCCCGCAGGCCGAGTTCTGGGCCAACCCGCAATACAGCGGTGTGGACTATGCCGACGTTCACGAATACGCCTGCTGCGGCAACCGCTACGCCGGCTGGGCGCAGAACATCAGCGCGCCGCTGGCCTTTGAGAACCGCCCGGCCTATGTCGTGGGCGGCCAGGGCCACTCCGTGCGCGTCCCCGGCGCGACGCGGTTCAACAACGCCGGTAGCACCCCGCGCCACCTCATCATCCGTGGGCGGGGCGAATGGGTGATCCGCTACCAGATGAAGGCCGAGAATTTCACCGGCGCGTGCTCGTTTGGCATACCCCATTCGCTGGCCGGCCCGCGCCTGATGTGGATACTGGATCACGGGGAGAGCCACTCGCGCAACAGCGTCGTGCCGCCGCCCTCCGAATCGGGCAAGGGCTGGCTCTGCACGGCGCCGGCCGGCACCTACGACTGGCGCACCTTCGACAGCCGCTATACCCACGACGGCCAACCGGCGCCACTTAGCGAGCGGATCATCCTGAACGACGATCACGTGCACACGCTGTATATCGCCTTCCAGAACGGCTTCGGCACAGGGGGATATGCGTGGATCGACAACGTGGAACTGATCGCGCCGGACGGCCGCCGCGCCTACCTGAACGGCGAATTTGATCTCACCCACATCATTTCCGATTCCGCGCATCTCTCGGCGGCGTTGAGTATGCAAATCGGCGGGCGCGCCCTCACCGGCCCGCGCCGGCCGGTCACCCGCGGCGAGGTGGCCATCGGCGATGAGAACGACTATCGCGGCGACGACCAGCACGACCAGCGGAACGACACCCAGGGCGTCTGGCTGCACAACTTCCTCTGGGCACAGATCAACCCCGGCGGCCTGTACGAACTCTACTGGGACGCAACGAACATCCGCCGCTACGATCTGTACTTTCACTTCCGCGCCTTCCGCAACTTTATGGACGGCATCCCGCTCAACAATGGCCGTTATGAGGACGCGCGGGCCACGGCCTCCCATCCCGACCTGCTCGTGCTGGGACAGGCCGACCGGCTGGCCGGGCGCGGTCATCTCTGGATTCGCCATCGGCAATACACCTGGCGCAACGTGGTGGACGGCGTGACAATCTCGCCTGCCTCCGGCCAGATCACCGTTCCAGACCTGGTGACGGGCACATATCGGGTCACCTGGTGGGACACCTGGACCGGCGCGCCGACCGCAAGCCAACTGGTCACCACGAGCGGCACGACGCTGACCGTCTCGCTGCCGGCGCCGCTGTCCGCAGACGTGGCGCTCCGGTGGGAACGGATCTATCCCCACCGGGTGTTTTTACCACTGGTTCTCCGAAACCGATAGGGTAAGGTCTCGTCTCAGCCTGTGGCCGGTCTCTGGGTAGGACAACTGCGAGCAGTTGTCCTACACTCTCGCAACACACTTACAGGAGATGAAGCGATGAAGAGCAAAGTGCTTATCATCTTGCTCATCCTTGTCCTGCTTGGATTGATCGGCATATCCACCGTTCATCCCCCTCATCTCAACGCCCAACAGACTACCCCCACTCCGCAGGCCTACCTGCCCCTGGTGATGCGCGCATATCCTCCGTCTGTCGCGTCCCAGGAATGGAGCCAGCACGCCCACGACGCCCAGCACACCGGCTATACGGCGCAGACCGTCCCCTACCCCTGGCGGCTGCGCTGGATCTGGAACGGGGTGGACGCTGGCGGCCGGGTGAGCAAAGTCACCACCGGCGGCTCGCTCCCGCGCAACGTCCAGCCGGTCACCGGCGGGGGGCGGGTCTATGTTGCAGCGGGCACCGACGGCGTCTTCGCTCTCAGCGAGGCCACCGGCCAGGAACTCTGGCGGCGGGGCGGCATCGGCGCCATCAATTCCACCGTCGCCTACGACGCCGACACCCAGGCGGTCTTCGCCGTCTCGGCCAACGGCACTCTCTACAAACTGCGCGCCTCCGACGGCGCCGTGCTGGGCCAGTTCGCCTCCGGCCAAACGAGCGACCTGCCCCTGCCGCCGGCCGTCGTCAGCGACCGGGTGTTCTTCTCTATGGGCAACTCGGTCTACGCGGTCAACAAGCAGACGATGGGGCAAATCTGGCGCTACAACGCAGGCACGGGCCTGACCGTTGCCGTCCCACCCGCCTATTCCCCCTCGCGCGACCTGGTGATCGTCGCCACCGAGCCGGACCTCTACGTCCACGCCATCCGCAACGCCGACGGCGCCCGCCAGTGGCGCGTGCGGCCGGTGCACTCCAGCCGCTCCTTCGAGGACCCCACTGAGTACCGCTACGGCTGGCCGGTGATCGCCGAAAGCGCCGGCTATGTGCTGATCAAGGTACGGCTGGATTGGGAGACCATCTGGCGGGACTGGCCGCAGACCAACAGCGAAATGCGTCAGTTCCTCAGGGAAAACCCCGACCAGCAGGCGCTCTTCGTGCTGGACCTGGACGATGGCCGCGTGCCGTACATCGCCAACGTGGGCAACGGCGGCTACGGGGATAGCGGCTACGTGCCGATGGGGCCCCAGCCGGTGGTGAAGCGGTTGCCCAACGGCAAAGAGGTTGTTTACACCATCATCCGCGCCAAACACGCCTACGACCCCCGCTGGGACTCCCATTTCGGCGAGATGGTGCTGGATAACACCACCGTGAGCGGGCTGACCGGCGGCGACGTGCGCTTCATCGCTTTTGACTGGCCGCCGGGCTCTGAGGACCCCTTCCTGATCACCGACGAGCAGCCGAATGTCTCTATGGCCGGAGACTATCTGTTTGGCGGGCACTGGGAGGCGGGCTTTGCCCTCCGGATTCTGGACCGCTCCGATGCGCTCGGCAGTTTCACGAACCGGATCACCAGCCAGCGCCTCTACAACGTTGTTACCTCCCAGGACAACACCGGCGCCTGCGCCTTCAGCTCTTCCCACTACTGCGCCAGCGGCCTGGAGAACACGCGCATGTATGATTTCGGCTTTTACATCTATTACAACCAGGGAGCGGTCTACGACCAGTACTGGAGCGAATACGCCACCTGGGTGGTGAGCAACGATAATGTCTATTTTCGCAGTTGTGACGGCGCGATTGTGGCCCTGACGAGCGGCAACCCTCAATCTGCAACACGTAATCCGCAAAACGTAATACGTAATGGGCGTTACGCAGCCGCCTCCCCGGAGACCTATCAGCCCATCGCTTCATCGCCCGCCGCGGTCATCCCGCACACCCAGGCGCGCCAGTGGGCCGGGCAGACAGTGACTGTCACCGGCACGCTGCGCTACGTCTTCAACAACGGCAAACAGGTCCTGCTGGGCTTCTCGGACCCGCATCAGGGCAGTTTCAAGGCCATCATCCGCCAGGCCGACTGGGCTTCCTTCGGCGGGCCGCCGGAACGGTTGTACCGCGCGGGCCAGTGGGTGGAGGTGATCGGCCGGATCGCCTGGTACCAGGGCGACCCGGCGGTCTACGTCACCGCGCCGGAGCAAATCCGGGTGTTGGGCCCGGAGCAGAAAGGGGGCCACAATGGCCGCTGAATCTCATAAAAACAAAGGGTTCATCTTTGGGCTGACGGCGCTGCTGGGCCTGCTGGCGCTGATCGTCTCGGGTCCGCCCGTCGTCTCCGGCCAGCCCTTGCAGCCCACCGGCGAGACCTTCATATACCTGCCATTGGTGATGAGGGGGTACTGCGCGCCGGAGACGCTGCCCCGCATCAACGCCCCCCGTTTCTTCGGCGATATTCCCTTTGAGCAGACCGCCATCGCCTGGTTCGGACAGGTCTCCCCCACGCAGAACTACGCCGACATCCGCGTGGGCTATAACGCCAACGAGTTGTACGTTTACCTGGCGGTCTTTGACCGCCACCTGTGGTACGACGAGAACCCCACGCCGCAGACGTTGACCCAATGGGATGCGGTGACGCTGCTATTGGACACGTCCGGTGGCAACACGCTCTCTCCGGCTTCCTGGCGCTTTGTGGCCCAACTCTACGGGGAGACCAGCCCGGCGCGCCGCGCGGTCTACCGGGGGAGCGCGTCCGGCTGGCAGGCCGTGAGCGTCCCCTTCGGGGCCGTGCCCGGCTGGCGCGGCAACGCGCTCAACGACGATAGCGACAGCGACCGCGGCTGGGCGATGGGCTTCACCATCCCCTTCAGCAGTCTGGGCCTGGCCTCGGCCCCCTCTATGGGAACGACTTGGCGGATGGCCGTCCTGCTCCACGACCGGGACTCGCGGGCCGGCCCGCCCGTGGGCGACCAGTCCTGGCCGCCCGCTACCGGGCCGGATAACCCGGGCTGTTGGGGCTTCTTGACCTTCGGCATCCCGGCTTACCGCGCGGTCGGCCCATCCACCGACCACACCCTCATCCGCCGGCCCACGCAGAACAGCCCGCTGGTCCCCGACGCCGACGTGGGCGGCACCATCGCCAACCAGTGCCCCGGCGACGAGTACCACATCTGGAACGTGTGGGGCAACCGCAACGATGGCCACGCCCCGGATTTCAACATCCAGAACCAGTCCGACGTGGCCGACTGGCCCTGCTTCGCCAAATACTACATCACCTTCCCGCTGGATAGCATCCCGCGCGGCAAGACCATCATTTCGGCCACGCTGACGCTCTACCAGTTCGGCAACGCCGGCGGGCCGGGGGAGGCGCAGCCCTCGTGGATTCAGGTGCTGATCGCTTCGGCGGACTGGCGCGAAGAGACCATCACCTGGAACAACGCGCCGCTGGCCTACGAGAACATCGGGGGCAGTTGGGTAGGTGTGCTCTCTGAGCATCCGGGCTGGCCGGGGGTGCCGCGCACCTGGAATGTCTCCTACGCGGTGGCGCGGGCCTACGCGCGGGGTGAGCCGCTGCGCCTGGTGCTCTACAGCGCCGACTCAGCCTACCACAGCGGCAAGTACTTTGTCTCTTCGGATACCGGGGATTGGAACGTGGAGGGTCGCCCGCGGCTGGAGGTGTGGTGGAGATAGAAAGGGGTTTGGGGGCAGCGGCGAAGCCGTTGCCCCCAAACCCCCATACTCTCCCCCCTCTATAATCGCACCCAGGCCAGGGGGCGGTCCGGCGCGGGATTCCCGACAATCCAGCCCGCCGTGCGCAGCGCGTAGCGCATCAGCCATGCCGTCAGCAGGTTCAGTCGGGGGAAGGGCTGGCCGCTGACCGGCTGGGTCTGGCGGGCCTCCAGCGCCTGGCGCAGGTCCTGGGCGGATCGGCCGGAGAAGAGGGTGGCCCCGGCGCCGATCATCCAGAACATATGGGCGTCGCTGGAGCCGACCCGGGCGACGGGCAGGGTGTCGGCCAGGGCCCGGGCGGTGGAGTTGCTTCGGGTGTGGAGCAGCCCCGCGTTGAAGACCTCTACTCCCACCAGAATCCGGGCCAGGTCGGGGTGGGCCAGCGCGCGGCGAATGGCCTCGGGGGTCAGGCTGTTCATCCCCCGCGCGGCGGGATGCGCGGCGACCGCGCATCCCCCCAGTTCGGCGACCCGCCAGAGCGTCTCTTCCAGCGACAGCCCTTTCGGAATGGTATGCTGGATAAACAGGGCCAGCAGGTGCCCCTCAGCGGTGGAGACTTCGCTTCCGGGAATGACCTCCACCCCGTAGACCGGGGCCAAATCCTGGGCTTCCAGCCCGCCCCGAATCTCGTTGTGATCGGTGATCGCGATCACATCCAGTCCCAATTCTGCGGCCCGCTTCAGGACCGCCTTGACGTCGCAAGTGCCATCCCAACTATAGATGGTGTGAATGTGCAAATCTGCCAGTCCCATGCTATACTCCTGATCGTGTTCTTTCCGCTCTGAACGTACTGCATCCGTGTTATTCACGGTTAAACGGTGTGTTAAGGATTGGTTATACCGGGACCCCTCCTCATCCCCCCAGCCCCCTTCTCCTCCCCGAAACGAGGAGGAGAAGGGGGCTGGGGGGATGAGGAG
>JAGHZG010000055.1 GCA_017743275.1 Chloroflexota bacterium
ACATCATGCACTACTTCACGATGTTCAACGCGTATCGGGAAGTGGGGACGGGGAAATGGGAGTAAGATATTTTTGTTTGCAGCGGCAAAGCCGCTGCAAACAAAAATGATCCTTCAGAACGGAGAAGGTACGATGACCACTTTGAACGTCAATGTTCACTATGTCACCCGCGTGGAAGGCCACGGCAATATCGTCGTGGACGTCAAAAACGGCGAGGTGAAGGAGTGTCGGTTTGAGGTGGTGGAGGCGCCCCGTTTCTTTGAGGCCTTCGTGCGCGGCCGCCCTTACCACGACATCAACCACATCGTCTCCCGCATCTGCGGCATCTGCTCCGTGGGCCACTCTACCGCCAGCGTCCGCGCCACGGAGAAGGCCCTGGGCGTGGAACTCTCCGAGCAGGCCTGGCTCCTGCGAAAGTTGCTCTTCCACGGCGAGATTCTGGATAGCCACGTCCTGCACACCTACTACCTGGTCGCGCCGGACTTTCTGGGCGTCCATAGCGTCATCCCGCTGGTGGAGACCCATCGGGAGGTGGTGGAGCGAGCACTGCGGATGAAGAAACTGGCGGGCGACCTCTGCGCGATGATCGCAGGGCGGCACACACACCCCTGTGCGCTGGTTGTCGGCGGCTTCACCTACACCCCGAAGGAGCGAGAACTCCGGGAGATGCGGGATCGGCTGATCGCCGCCCGCGCCGATATGGACGCGACGGTGGACTTCTTCGCCTCTCTCCCCTGGCCCCAGTTTGAACGGGAGACGGAGTACGTCAGCCTTCGCAAAGAGGACGAGTACGCCTTCATAGACGGCGTCGTCGTCACCTCCGACGGCTTCCAGTACCCCATTGAGGACTACAAGAAGGTCACCAACGAGTACCTGGTCCCCATCTCCACGGCCAAGTGGACGAAGCACAATCGGGAGTCCTATATGGTGGGCGCGCTGGCCCGCTTCAACAACAACTACGAGCAACTCCACCCGAAGGCCAAAGAGGCGGCGGCGAAGTTCGGGATGAAGCCCATCGTCCACAACCCGTTCCTGAACACCGCCGCGCAGGTCGTGGAGATGGTCCACTCCCTGGAGGACTCCATCCGCATCATAGACGATTTGCTGGCCCGTGGGGTGCGGGAGGAGAAGCCGGTGCCGGTGACCGTGCGGGCCGGGGAGGGCGTGGGTGCGTGCGAGGTCCCGCGCGGCATCCTCTTCCACCACTACGTCTACGATGAGCGGGGCATCTGCGTGGAGGCCAACTGCATCATCCCGACCAACCAGAACCTGGCCAACCTGAACGCCGACATCCGCGCGCTGGTCCCGCAGATTCTGGGCCGCCCGCGAGAGGAGGTGCGGCTGCTCCTGGAGATGCTGGTGCGGGCCTACGACCCCTGCATCTCCTGCTCTACCCACTTCCTGAAGGTAGAGTTTGTGTAGAGGGTATTCGCCACTGTAGCGCAGGCCGCCAGGCCTGCATACAGGCGGACAGCCTGCGCTACGTTAGACTTCATCGGAAATAGGACGCGGATGAACGCGAATGGACGCGGACGAGTACGGATTTTTCAAGAAATGGGCATAATCCTGACGCCGCGCTCCGATTTCCGATGAACTCTGTTATCTGCAACCGATTAGGGCAGGTAGTTACTGGTTGGGTGAGAAATATGGGTGTGCCGAGCCCGGAGACCCAGACAGCCTTTGTTGTAGAGGTTGCCGAACTCTTTCCTCCCCAGGGCGAGTGGACAGAGGAGGCGTACTTTTCCCTGCCCGATACGAACCGGTACATAGAACTCTCCGAGGGGGAACTGGTGATGCCACCGCATCCGACGCGCCGCCACCAGCAGGCCGTGGAGGAACTCTTCCTTCGCCTCTTCACGTTTGTCCGGGAGCATGCCCTTGGGGAAGTCCACGTGGCTCCCCTGCCGGTACGGTTGTGGCCGGGAAAGATCCGGGAACCGGACATCTTCTTTGTCTCCAAAGAGCACGCGGACCGGATTGGCGAACAGTATTTTGGAGTTCCCGACCTGGTAGTGGAGGTGGTTTCCTCCAGCACCTGGCGGACGGACCGGGTGGAGAAGATGGTGGAGTATGCCCGGGCAGGCGTTCAGGAGTACTGGATTGTGGACCCCGATGGGGGAACCATAGAGGTGTATCGCTGGCGGGAGGGAGCCTATGAACTGGTGGGTCGGTGGGGCCGGGGGGAGCGAGCCCGCTCCGTCCTGCTGGCGGGCTTTGAGGTAGCCGTGGATGAGGTCGTACCTTGAACCCAATGAACCACCAGCGATGCCTGATTCTCGGCCTGGGCAATCCCCTGCGGGGGGATGATGGGGTAGGCCCCCGGGTGGTGGCGGAACTCCTCCGCCGGGGGTTGCCCGACGGCGTGACGGCCGTGGACGGCGGGACGGGGGGACTGGACCTGCTGCACCTGTTAGAGGGCTGGGAACACGCCATCATCGTGGACGCGGCCGAATTGGGGCGGAAGCCCGGAGAGTTTCTACGGTTCACTCTGGAGGAGGCCCATCTGGTCCGATCGCTGGTTTCCCTCTCCAGCCACGCGGCCGGATTGGCCGACGCGCTGGCCCTGGCCCGCGCGCTGGGTCAGGCACTCCCAGATATCGTCATCTACGGTGTCCAGCCGGAGCGGATGGACTGGCAGGAAGGGCTCAGCCCGGCCCTGCAGGCGGCCCTGCCACAAATTGTTACGGCAATTCTGGAGGAAATCATGTGAATTTTTGTGACGGCGGCCACGCCGCCGTCACAAAATGATCACTCTTCGGAAGGAGCAGGCCATGCCCGACAAAATTCTGATCGTTGAAGACGACCCCGATATGGTCACCGCGCTGCGGATGCCCCTGGAGGCCAACGGCTACGAGGTCTACGTCGCCGCCTCCGGCCAGGAAGGACTCCAGAAAGTCAAAGAGATCAACCCCGACCTGATCATCCTGGACGTGATGATGGAGACGACCACGGCCGGCTTCCAGCTCTCGCTCCAACTGCGCAGTCCCGACCCGAAATCGGAATACGCCCCGTATCGCCATATCCCCATCCTCATCCTGACGGCCATCCACACCACCACATCCCTGCGTTTCGGGCCGGATGAGGCGTACCTGCCGGTGGACGACTTTGTGGACAAACCGATAGACCCGGAGGTGTTGCTGAGCAAAGTCCGCACGTTGATTGAGAAGTCGCGGGCGCAGAAGTAGTCGTCGGGTACGAGACCACGTGCCAGGCACTTCCAGAAGTGCCTGGCACGTTCCAGGGCTATCGCAATAAAAGCCCTGAGGGAGAGCGGGCGTCAGCCGTTCCGTTCGCTCTGCGTGGAGCCGGAGGGCGAGCGCAGTGAGGGTTTCCGAAGAGGATGTGCTGGACCTGTTGACGGCCGCGGCGATGACCATTTCGGTCGCCGACGCCGCGGCCGTTTTGCTACTGGGGGAAGCGGACCGCCTGGTGCTATCGGCCCGGAGGGGGCTGCCGGATGATTTTCCCCCGGGGGAAATTCCGCTGGACCGGGAGGCCCTTTCGGGTCGTCCCGTAGGGGCCAGCGCGGCGGACCGCCCGGACGTTCCCTTCCCGACCGGTTTTTCGTTTCTCCTCTGTGTGCCCCTGACGGTCGCCGCGCACCCTCTGGGCGTCCTGCGGGTCTACCGGCAGGCGTCTCCCCCCTTCTCTCCCGCCGACGCGGAGCGGTTGCTGGCCCTGGCTGCCGTGGGCGCGGCCGCGCTTCAGGCGGCCCAGGGGGTGGCCGAACTGGAGCGGATAGAGGCGGCCAAATCCCGCTTCATCCACGTCGTCACTCATGAACTCCGGTCCCCCATTGCGGTCGCCCAGTCCCTGGTGCGCAGCGTGGTCCGGGGCTACGCCGGCTCCCTCACCGAGACGCAGAAGGACCTCTTCGCCCGCATCTCGGCGCGGCTGGATTTCCTGGAGCGCCTGGTCAACGACCTGCTGGACCTGGCCGCCAGCCGGGCGCCGGAACTGGCCGAAGAGGAGTGCGCGGTCGCCCTCAACAGTTCCGTGGGACGGGCCGTCCTCCTGCTGATGCCCCGTGCCGAGGAGAAGGGGGTGAATCTGGTCGCCCGCCCGTATAGCGAGGAACTGGCCGTCTGGGGGACGGAGGAAGGGCTGGACCGCATCTTCGTTAACCTGATAGAGAACGGGATCAAGTACACCCCGCCGGGCGGGACGGTGACCGTCACGATGGGGCGGGATGGAGACGAGGTCTGGGTGCGGGTCTCCGATACCGGTATCGGCATCCCGCCGGAGGCCATGCCGCACCTCTTTGAAGAGTTCTACCGTGCTCCCAACGCCCGCGCCCTCAACGCGGTGGGCACCGGCCTGGGGCTGACCATCGTGAAGGAACTGGTGGAGCGCTATCGGGGACGAATTGAGGTGAAAAGCCAGGTTGGGGAAGGCACCACTTTCATCGTCACCTTCCCGGCGGCCGGCCCCCCGACATGTGGGTTTTGAGGCCCACCATAATGTGTAGGACAACTGCGAGCAGTTGTCCTACAGAGCCATTTCTTTCAGCCGCAGTCCGTCCTCCCACATAGAGATGTTGTTGAAGAGGACGTAGGCCGTCTCAAAGGGGTGGCACCATTCCAGGACTTGCTGCAGGTCGGCGTCGGCGAAGCGGTAGCGGTATCCCCCGATGCCGTGCAGCCGGAAGTAAGCCACCTCGGTGGTGACGGGTCTGCGGACAAAAGGGTCCGCGCAGTGGATCAGGTTCAGGTCGCGGCACAGCGCCGCGACCGTTTCGTCTTCCCAGGGGCCGCGCGGCTCCCAGGCAAAGCGCATCCCGCCCCGGTCCACTGTCGTGAAGAACTGCCGCAGCGCGGCGATGTTCTCCGGCGTCGGGGTGAAGGTGGCGGGGCACTGGAAGACGACGATAGGAGCCCCCAACGCCAGCGCCACCTCCCGGGTCCGCTCCCAGGCCGCCAGCACCTCCGGGGTGGTCCGAAATCCGCCGTATCGGTCCCGCTGTTCGGGGGGGATAGAGAGGCCGGACCGGCGGTATGTGGGACTGGTGGGCGGATGGGTGACCAGTTGCCATGCCTTCAGCGTGAAGATGAAATCCGGAGGGGCCTCTTCCCGCCACCGTCGGGCCGTCTCCGGGCGCGGCGGTTTGTAGAAGGTCTGCTGGACCTCCACCAGGGGGAAGTGCTGAAAGCAGGCCGCCCGCCCCTTCGGAAATCCGCAACAGCCGACGTAGATCACAGGAACATCTCCATAAAAATCTCGTCCTCGTACTGGCCGTCTATCCGAACCTGCCGGGTCAGGACGCCGCAGGGGGTGAACCCCAGCGACCGGTAGAAGGCCTGCGCTCGCCGGTTCCCCGCCCGTACGAAAACCACCAGTTTTTCGTACCCGTGAGACCGGGCGAAGTCCAGCGTATATCGGGCCAGTTGACGGCCAATCCCTCGCCCGCGCCACTCCGGCAGGACAAATGTCCCCAGAGTTCCCACGTGATCAAAGGAATCGGTGTAGCGGACCCACAGGTCCAGGGACTGAAAGCCGACAATGCGCCCTTCCACCTCGGCGACAAAAATCCCCTCCCGTTCGGAGAGGGAAGCGATGTACGCCCGCTCCTGTTCGGGGCTGAAGGGCTGGCTGACCGCGGTGTAGACCCGTTCAGCGCAGATGATCTCCCAGATGGCGGAGAGGGCCTCCGCGTCGTCGGGGGTCGCGCGGCGAATATAGACCGAAGTCATCGGGTTTCTTCCTTACGCTGGATCTGACGAATCCGTCCCCAGGGGTCGGCGGTCACCGTATAGGTGACGATGGCCTGCTGGGGTTGAGAGAGGCCACCGGCCGTTTGTGCCTGGCGGCAGTCTTCAAGCATATAAGCCTTCATCCGGATGCCGCCGTCGGCGGTTCGCTCCATATCGCCCCAGTTCCAGGGGCAGGCGTAGCTTGCTCTTCGTGCCATGTGGGTTGCTGAACTGTGGATCCCGACGTTGTTCTGGTCCCAATCATATGGACAACCATCCCCCCTGTCCGGCCCAATATTTCTTCCACTGCCTTCCGAACGACATCGGCCAGGCGGTTGTCGTCTGTAAACAGGGGCCTAGGGAGAGCGCGGTTCTTCTCTTTGGCATATCGCATCGCCAGGAGGAGAGAGGAAGAGTAGGTAAACGAGACGAGGAAACCGCCGGAGCAGAGCATCAGAATCAGGGGCAGCGCCTCGGTCACCCGTTCCCGAAATCCTCCTGGGTCCTCTTTGCAGTAGCCCGGATCAAAGACCAGCCGGCACAGAAGTTCCCGGAGCAGACGGGAGGAGACCATTCCCGCCACCAGCAGAAAGGCCAGCAGGATAGTCAGGGCCGGGATGATGATGGCCTGGCGGCGAGGAGTGTTGAGAGCGGCCAGCCAACCCCGACGCAAAGGCGCCAGCAGCATCTGTTCCCGTATAGAGTGGCGGGCCTCGTAGTTGGCATAGGTTACCAACAGACATCCCCCCACGATCAGGATGACGGCCAGTAATCGGAAGCCGGGTCGGATTCCGTCCCATACGATTGCTATGCCGAGGAGGCTGCAGAAGAAGGCGAAGATGGTGATGGCAAGAGGCAAGTAAAGGTGAGGGCGCATAAAGGCTTCCAGACCCTCCAGTTCTCCCCTTTCCTCTGGGCGGTTCTGCTGCCACCTTTCCCAGGGTCTGTTATCGGCCCTGCAGCGTGGGCAGAGAGAGCCTGGCGTGTATTCCCCCTTGCAGACGATGCACTCTGCCATGATTCTGCCTCCGTGCTTTGGCCAGTGGAGCGGCTGCTGAGAGAATTGGGGGATGCATCCCGCTCGCCCGTGCAGTTTGGGGCGGGCAGTGGAACGCCTGCCCCAGCAAGAGCCCCTCCGTCTTTTATACTTGAGTCCACTGCAAAAACTAATCGCAGAGAACGCAGAGAGCGCAGAGGTTTTCTTTAATATTGCTCTGCGTACTCTGCGGTCTCTGCGGTAAAGAGACCTTTTTGCAGTGAAGTCATACTTTAAAATGGGGCATTGTCAACAGAGCCACGGTGCGAGGAGGAGGCGGTGGGGTTGGGACGGCGGCGAAGCCGCCGTCCCAACCCCACTTCTTCTTTCAACCGCTCCCGGGCTTCCAGCGGCAAAAGGCGCCCAGGGCGCCCAGGAATGGCGCGCGGAGCGCCATCGCCCGGTATGTGGTTCGCCAGGCAAAAAGGCGCAGGAACTCCCGCAGGAAGAGGGGATTGCGGACTCCCCACTCAAACGAGACGCGCGGGTGGGCGTAGAAGAACCGGGCCCATTGCAGGCCCCAGAGCAGATCGCCCCCGATTTCCCGGTGAATCCGGGCCGTGTATCCGGAGACGTCCCCCCGCAGGACGGCCTCCGCGGCCCGTTCTCCGCTGCGGACCGCGTGCCGGATGCCCTCGCCCAGCAGCGGGTCCACCAGTCCCGCCGCATCCCCCGCCAGGAGCACCCGCCCCGCGTGCAGCAGTTCATGCCGCAGATAGACCGGCAGGGGATGCCCATACAGTCGGGCCTGTGCCAGCGGGACGCCCAGGCGCGCCATTTCCTGCTCCAGCAACGCCCGCAGGTTCTCTGACCGCCCCAAAAATGCCCCAACGCCAACAGATAGATGGTCGGATTTGGGGAACACCCAGGCGTAGCCCGAGACCGGCAGTCCAAAAAGAAACAGCGCGGCGTCGCCAAAGGTAGCCAGCAGGTGGTCATCGGCGGGGACTTCGGCCTCCAGGGTGGTGCCCATGCGCCGCCGCTGGCGCAGGCCGATCCGGCGCGCCAGGCGGGAGTTGGCCCCGTCGGCCAGGATGAGGTAACGGGCCCGGACAGCCTCGCCGGAAGCCAGCACGGCCTCCACCCCCGCCCCGTCCTGCCGGATGTCCGCCACCGGGGCGCCGTCCCAAACTTCGGCGCGAGTCTGAGAGACCAGGTAGTGGTCAAACCGGTCCCGCCGGATGGTCACCACCGCCCCCTGGGGCAGGTCGGCGGCGACTTCCCGCCCGTCGGCGAAGCGGAAGCG
>JAGHZG010000056.1 GCA_017743275.1 Chloroflexota bacterium
GAGGAGCGGAGGGGCAGAGGAGCGGAGGAGAAGGATGCAGGAGGAGGACTGGCTGGACCGCATGCAGTGGCTGCCTGACTTTGAAGCGGAGGGCAAAGAACCGACGGAAGGGCCAAAAAAAGTCCGGAGGAAACGCCTGAGGAGGCCATCGTCCCGAACGTCCTCCGGAGGGCTGGCAGGGCTCATCGGGATGTTGTCTCCGTGGCAGCGCTTCGTGCTGGCACTGCTGCTGTTCCTGAACGTTGCCCTCCTGGGCTGTATGTGCCTGGTGATGACCGGGCGGGCGGTGCCCTTTTCCCCCTGAGGTTCCCCGACCTCTTTGCTGACGATAAAGGGCGCAAAGAGAATCTTTGCGCCCTTTGTGTTTGACTGGGAGAGGATGAGGGGGATGAGATATGGCGATGGCCGAAGGCCGCCGCAAAACCCCATTTCTCTTAACCGGCGACCCCTTTCGGTACGGGCATCTTCTCCAACCCGGCCGCCAGATGGGCCACCGCCCGGGCCAGCGGCGAATCGGGGGCGCTCAGAGCCAGGGGTTTGCCCTGAGAGAGCGCCCGCGCCTGAGCAGGGTCAAAGGGGATCACGGCAGAGATGGGGTGCTTGAGCACCCGTTGGAGGGCATCCATTGGCGGCGCTGGATCCGGCCCCGTCCGGTTCAGTACCAGATGGACCTTTGATGCCTGGGGTTTCAAAACCTGAAGGGTGCCCACAGTGGTCTGCAGCGCGGCCGGGTCAGCGGCAGTGACCAGCAGAATCGCATCTGCATTTTCCACCACTGCCATCACCCCCTCCGTGAGCATCGCAGGAAGGTCCGCCACTACGTACAGAAAACCCTCCCGCAGCGCTCTCAGGACCGCCAGTACCATTTCCCGGGGCAACCCTCCGCCAACAACGGGGACGAAGGGCGAAGCGAGCAGATGGAGACCGGACGGGTGCGCCAGGAGATAGTTGCGAATGGTCGCCGAGCCGGGTCCGGAGGTCAGGAGGGCCAGGGCGGACCAGTTGGGGTCGGGCCGGAGGCCCAACTGGAGCGCCCCGTGCCCGGAAGAGGGAGAGAGGTCCGCCAGGCAGACCTGGTCGGGGGATGAACGGGCCAATGTGACGGCCAGATTCACGGCCAGCGTGGTCACCCCCACCCCTCCGCGCAGGCTGAGCACGGCGATGGTTCCCCCTGTTGGGCGGCGGGTGACTTTGCTGGTCAGCAGGCGGTTGACCCGCTCCAGGAGTTCCGCCATGGTGACCGGCTTGGCAATGTAGTCGTCGGCGCCTGCTGCCAGCGCGGTTTCCCGGTCCACTGGCTGGCCGCGCGCGGTGAGAATGATGATAGGAATCTGGGCGGTGGCCGGGTTTTGCCGCAGTTGACGGCAGACCTCGTAGCCGTTCATCCCGGGCATCATCACGTCTATGATGGCCAGGTCGGGAGGGGTCGCGCGGGCCTTCGCCAGCCCATCCTCCCCTTCGGCGCTCAGAATCACTTCATGTCCGCCCCGTTCCTCTAATAGCATCCGAATCATCTGGAGCAGGTCGGCGTTATCGTCCACGACCAGAATGCGGGCCATATTCTCCCTCCTTCTCCGGCTACACCTGGCGGCGTTTTCATTACACCCGACTGGATGATTCTACAACAGGGTAACTATTCAGGTGCTGACTGAAGTCACCCTTCCTGGGCCGCAGGCCTTCGGTCGGCCTTCGCCAACCTTATTTGGGGATGCCCGTAGAACTGAAGTTTGGCCTTTTTCAGAGCAGGGGCGGGAAAATTTCCAAAACCTGCCTCCGGCGAGGCCAAAAGAGCAAAAAGAAAATATTTTTCGTTGCGGCGGCTTCGCCGCCGCAACGAAAAATAATCTTCTTTTTAGGGCTGCGGAAGCAGCGCGGTGACGGCATTCGGTCGCCGCAACCTTATGCCCCCAGCACCTCCCGATAGACCTCCAGAGTGTAGCGGGCCGTCTGCTCCCAGGAGAACTGGCCCGCCTGTTCCAGGGCCCGCCGACGCATCCCGGCGCGAAACGGTTCATCCTGGAGCAACTGCAGCAGCGCGCCCGCCATCCCCCTGGCGTCGTCCGGATGGAGCAGAATCCCCGCCGCCCCCACCACCTCGGGGATGGAGGAGGCATCGCTGGCAACCACCGGTACCCCGCATGCCATCGCTTCCAACACCGGCAGGCCGAATCCCTCGTAGCGGGAGGGAAATACGAACGCCGCTGCGCCCCGGTAAATGGCGGGCTTATCAGCCTCGGATACCGGGCCAGTCCAGCGCACCCATTCGGGCCGCAGGCCTATCTCCCGGGCCTGCCGCCGGGGGTCCGGCGCAAACGGGGTATCTCTGGCGGGGAGACGTCCGGCCAGGACCAGCGGATACTCATCCCCCAGCACCGGCCCCACCCATGTGTACGCCTGGAGGGCCGCGACGACATTTTTGCGCACATCAAAGCCCCCCAGGTACAGGACGTAGCGCGAGGGCAGGCCGTAGCGGGCCCGAACCGCTTCGTCCTCCGGCCCGGGCTCCGGGCGAAAAGCGGCATCCGCCGCCAGCGGGATGACCCGCACGCGCCCCGGAGACACCCCCAGCAGGGTCAGGACGTCCTGCCGGGAGGCCTCCGAGTCCGTCAGGATCCGCGCCGCGCTGGGAGATGTCGCACTCACCAGGGCGGTGTACAGCCGCACCAGGGGGCCGCCCCGGTAGGCCCGCAGGCGCAACGGGATGAGGTCGTGGATGGTGACCACTGTGGGGACAAGAGAAATCAGCGGGGGGGCCCAGTAGGGGACATGCGCCACATCAGCGCCGGCCTGCCGGGCCCGGCGGGGGAAGACCACCTGCTCAAAGATGACCTTGTAGAGGTTCCCCCTTCGCCGGGGGTGGAGGAGGAGGATGTCCAGTGAGGGGTCCAGCGCGGTCAGATGTCGGACCAGGCAGCGGGTGTACTGCCCGCTGCCGGTCTCCGGCTGATCCCAGAACCAGGCATTGATGGCGATTCGCATCGGGGGGAGGAACGGGGTCTTGCGGCGGCGGCCTTCGGCCGCCGCCGCAAAACCCCCAACCCATCAGGCCGCAGGGGCGCCGGCGCGCGCCCGCTCCTGCTCCGCGCGCTCCCGTAACTGGGCCCGCAGGGTCTGGATGTCGCGCGGCACCAGGTAGGCCGCAGCGAAGAAAAAGAGGGCACAGATGATCCACGTGGAGACGCAAATCCAGAGAATGGCGTCGTGGAGGGAGTAGCGGTCGGCGATGATGCCCGCCAGGAGCGGCGCGGTGGCGGCGCCGGCGGACTCAATGAAGTACTGCACTGCCGCCGCCGTGCTGCGCACCTCCGGCAACGTCACATCGTAGATGGACGACGTGACGTTGGGCGCGGCGAAGGGGATGAAGAGCGCGGTGATGCAGAGCATAATCAGGAAAAGGAGTTGGTTCTCCGCCGGGATGCCCATCGTGATCCAGAGGAGCAGGGCGCCGATGAGGACGGCAGTGGAGGCCACCAGCATCCGGCCGCGCAGCGTCCGCCGGAAGAAGAAGTCCCCCAGCGACCCACCCACCAGGTAGCCGGAGGCCAGCACCAGGACCGCCGGGGCCATCGTCATCAGCACCGCGTCGGAGGAGTACCCGCGCTCCGTCTCCAGGTAATAGAAGAACCAGTAGGTGATGGTGTTCCAGGGGAAGACGCCGAAGAAGCCCTGGGTGAAGAGGAGGATCAGGCTGCGGATGCGGAAGAGCCCCAGCGCAGTCTTGAAGTTAAAGCGGTAGATGCTGATTTGCTCCAGGTCAGCCAGTTCCGGCTCGCTTCGGCCGCGCGGCATCTCCCGCACGCCGAAGAAGATAACCATGGCCAGGAGGACCCCCAACCCCCCGGTGATGTAGAAGACACCCCGCCAGCCGATGACGTCCCGGAGCATCAGCGCCAGAATCATCCCCAGCAAGTAGCCGATGGGGCCGCTGAGTTGCAGGATGCCGTAGATACGACCCCGCATCTGGGGGCCGAAGTAGTCGGCGATGAGGCTGTAGAGGCCGGGGTAGGAGGAGTCGTCAATGCCGGTGGAGGCGCGGGTGACCAGGAAAGTTCCGTAGTTAGGGGCGATGGCGTTGAGCCAGGTGGTGGAGCCCCAGATGAAGGACGCCAGCGCCAGGAGTTTGGAGCGGGCATACCGATCGTAGAGGTAGCCCCAAACCGGGTAGAGAATGGCACCAACGATCAGCGCACCGGTGGAGACGGCACCCATCTGGGTCTTGGTGATGCCGAAGGTCCGTATAATGGGCTCGGTCAGGGGGCCAATCAGGAGTTTGTCGGCCTGATGGAGGAGCATAAACAAGAAGAATACGGCGAGGACGAACCAGGCGTAGCGGGAAGGTCGGGACATGGTTGCCTCCTGACAGGTCGCAAGGTTGAAGGGTCGCAAGTCGCATGTCGCAGGGCGCAGAGTCACAGGTCGCAGGGCGCAGGGCGCAGCGCAGGCCGCCAGGCCTGCAGCGCAGGCTTGACAGCCTGCGCCACAGGCGTAGCGCAGGCCGCCGGGCCTACCAGGTTGTAGGACAACTGCTCGCAGTTGTCCTACAATTTGGCACACCCGCCGGGCCGCCTGCGCTACGATGAGCCCAGCAGGCCCTCCACAATGGGATGGAAACGGACGTAGCGGAAGGCCTCCCCGTAGGCGAAACCGGCCCGCTGCCCGATCTGGGCCGCCTCGGAGCGCAGAGCCCAGGCCATCGCGGCCGCCGGGTCCTCCACCATCGGCCCCAGGATGGCTTTCAGGTCCACTCCCGCCAGTCGGGCCTGACGCACCACCTCCTCCACCAGGAAGCGTACCTGGCTCTTGTGTTCGGCCATCGCAGCGATTTTCTTCTCTATGGTGTCGGTGATGTCCACGATTTTGTTGGCCCCCGCCGGGTCGGGGGTGTAGAAGTACTTCTCCACCACGAAGTGGGGTTCCAGCCCCTCATCCATATGCTCCGGATGGAAGAGGGGCAGGTGGCAGAAGTTAACTGCGTCCGAGGCGGCGCGGGCGACGGCCCGGTGGTCGGGGTGCACCTCGGCGATGTAGAGGGGGTCCTCGGTGATGACAACATCCGGCTTATACTGACGGATGAGGCGGACGAACTGCTCCCGCAGCAACCCCGGTGGCAGCAGAGGCAGTTCCAGGTCGGGGTGCTCCAGGAAGACCGGGGGCTCAGCGCCCAGGACGGCGGCCGCGCGGATGGCCTCCTCCCGGCGGATCGCGGCCAGGGTCTCCGCGTCGTACTCAAAGGAGCCCTTGTTGCCGCTGGACGCGATGACGATGATGACCCGAGCGCCCTCGGCGACCATTTTGGCGATGGTCCCCCCGGCGAAGACCTCCGCGTCGTCGGGGTGCGGGGTGAGAACTAAGACCGTTTTGGACATGTCGCTCCTTTCAGAGTTGGGCCCCTGTAGCGCAGGCCGTCGGCCTGTAACCGGCCCGGCGGCTGGCGCTACACGGCCTCACCGAAGGGGATTTTCAAACCAGACCACGGCGATGATGGCGCGCAGACGGTTGTACTCCTCGCAGTTGGCAACCAAGTCCAGGTCGCCGTCGCCGTCCACGTCGCGCGGGAGGAACTGGTCCCCCTTCTCGCCGTTGAAGCGGCCCAGGCCCAGGAAGTCGTCTCCCCACTTGATCACGTGGGGAATCCAGCCCGTTGCCGCCTGCTCCATCCAGAAGACCGCGGCCCGGTCGGCGGGAAGACGCCCGTTCCGGTGTATCAGAGCGCCGATCAGATCGGGGCGGCCGTCGCCGTTCAGGTCGGCGACCTCCAGCGCCCGGCCCGGCCAATGGGTGGCCGGGTGTTTGGGAATCGGGACCCGGTCAAAGGCCACTCCTTCTACACCCCCGCGCTGGCGGAACCAGTAGATGGCGGTTTCGGTGGGGATCAGGATGTCGCTACGGCCGTCCCCGTCCAGGTCGGCAACGACGGCCTGCTCCTTCCCGACGAACTCCGGCCCCCGATAGACTTCGTGCACGGGCCAGGGCCTGCCGACCTCCGGTTGCCTGCCCGGGTTCTCGTACCAGACGACGTTCTCCTCCTCGTCCGGCGTATCCCAGTCGGCGTTGCCGTTGACGATGTCCGGGTCGCCGTCGCCGTCCACATCGCCGAACTCAAAGCCGTGGCCGCTGCGGGTGGCGGGGTCTATCTCGTGGCGGGTCCAGCGGGAGAGGTCACGGGCATCCGCCCCCGGGTTCTCCCACCAGTGAATCCCCGCCCAGACCAGGGAGGGGGAGTCCACATCGCGCCGGCTCCCCCCGGCCGTCCGCGAAGCCCGCCCTCCGGCGACCACGTCGGTGTCGCCGTCCCCGTCCAGGTCGGCGATGCGGACGGTCAGCCAGTGGCCCAGGCCGAGGGAGGAGGGGATGTCGCCACCATCGCGCCAGGAAGGACCCGGACCGCCCCAGAGGACCCGAACGCCCGCCGGGGTGTCCGTGTGCTCCACCCCGTGCGCGACCAGGATGTCGGCCCAACCGTCGCCGTCCAGGTCGCCGAAAGCGGCGTTCTCGGCGTTGGGGACCCGGCCCGCGTCTACGGCGGGCCAGGGGGTGTCGGCAGGCGGACCCGGCGGGTGCAGGGCCACCCGGAGGCGTCCGGTGAACTCGTAGTTGGTCAGGTAGTCCTCCCGGCCGTCGCCGTTCACGTCGGCACCGTCCAGGCCGTTGGGCAGCCAGTCGCCGGGATTGTCCACCGGGCGCATCCGCCACTCCCGGCCCAGTTCGGGAAACACCGGATGGGAGTCCTCCCGGGGGACGTAGGGACGGTTCACGCCCAGGACGGCATCCCGTCCGTACAGAAAAAGGGCCAGAAGGACGGGGACCGCCAGCAGGATTCCCACGCCGGTCAGAAGGATTCGGAGCAAACCCCTCACGGGAACTGCAGTTCTCCCCTTGCCCGCCGCTCCTGGGGCCAGAGGGCGTAGTACATAAAACGATGAAGCGGGGTCTCCACCCCGGCGGCTTCCCCCAGCCGGACCACCGCTCCAGCCAGGTAATCCAGTTCCGACGGCCGCCCGGCGGCGATGTCCCGATGCATGGACGTCGTCCCCTCCGGGGGCATGCCGTCTATCAGGGCCAGGGTGCGCGCGGGGACGTCTTCGGGCAGGCGGATGCCGCGCGCCCGCCCGACGGCGAGGGCCTCGGCGATGGCGTCCTCTAACATCCGGCGGAGTTGGGGGACGCTCCGCAGCACCCCCACCGGGGCCCGGGTCACCGCGCCCAGGCCAGCGAAGGGGGCGATGAACAGGAATTTCTCCCAGAGGGCAACGTGGATGTCCGGGGGGATTTCGGCCCGGACGCCGGCCCGATCAAAGGCGGCCTGCAGGCGCCGGGCGCGCTCGCTGGGGCGGTTATCCAGTTCTCCAAAGGCCACGTACGGCTCCATCCCGCCGTGGCGGATGTGGCCCGGCTCCGGCACGGTGCTGATGATGCGGCAGAGGCCACCCAGCACCCGCTCCCGCCCCCAGACGGCGGCCAGTTCGTCCGGCGCCTCCACCCCGTTCTCCAGCGGGACGATGAAGGTCTCCGGCCCGATGAGGGGCCTCATTTTCGGCGCCACCTCCGACACCTGCCAGGCCTTGACGCCGACCAGGACCACGTCCACCGGCCCCACCTCTTCGGGGTTGTCGGTGGCCTGGGCCGGATGGATGCGGAAATCCCCCAGCGCGCTTTCCACGAAGAGGCCGTTCTGGCGGATGGCCTCCAGGTGCGCCCCGCGAGCGATGAAGACGACATCCTCCCCTGCCCGGGCCAGCCGGGCGCCGAAGTAGCCTCCTACCGCTCCGGCTCCGAAAACAGCGATGCGCATCGGTTGCCTCCTGATTTTTCACCACATCTGCCATGCCAGGGCTGTCGCCCTGCACTCCGATGAATGAAATTTTGAGGGCCGGCCATTGCCTTTGACCCCCTCATCCCCCCTTGC
>JAGHZG010000057.1 GCA_017743275.1 Chloroflexota bacterium
ACCACACCGCTGACTCCCTGAGGGGAGAACTGGTGGAAGCGAGCATCTAAAACGGTGGCTTTCGCCTGTTTTGCCGCTTCTATCAGAATCCGTCTGACCTCGGGGAGGTCATTAATTACTGTGGGGTTACACCCCCGCAATTCCAGCAAGTAATGCACCCCGAGGGGTTGCACCATCTCTCACCTCCTTTTTCATCGAGTTTCAGGTTGGAGTCTGGAGGATGGTCCCCATCCTCTTTTTCACCTCCCCTTTGATTCCAACAAATCGCTAATTTCTTCCCTGCTGATGCCGGCCTGTCTCAGAATTTCTAACAGTGTCCCTTTGGGCAAGTCCTTTTTGTGGAACGGGACAACGACTCTTCGCCGGGTTTCAGGATGATAGTAGATATGGTGGCTTCCCTTAACCCTGTCTAAAACGAACCCCCTTCGTTCCAGCAGTCGGGCAATTTCACGAGGAGTGAGAGCGGGAAGTTTAGGCATAAGCCCCCACCGTCAGAGTGTATTCAAACGTGTGCTCCTCGGTGGGAATTTCCTCCCCGTGGGCGATCAGGCTCTCCAGATAGCCGTCAACGGCTTCTCTGGCCATCTCTATCGCTTCCTCCACCGTATCCCCGTACGTCACACAGCCGGGGAGGGAGGGAACGATGACCGTATAGCCCCCTTCCGGTTCTCTCCTCAGCAGGATGCGGTAAATCAACGGTTTCATCTACTCTCCCTCCAACCCTACCAGGCGGGCCCAGGGGCCGTGGATGCCGTCGTCGGTGACGCCGTAGTAGATACGCACGCGGCCGTCTTCCCGCTGGGCCAAGTCGTAGCGCACCTGCTCGCCCCGTTCCCGCTTCCGGATCAGGGCGATGTCTCCCTCCCAGCGGAGTTGCTCCGGGTCTATGGGATGGTCTTCAGCCTGAGTGATGGCGTAGTGCCAGAGCCGCCGCGCCGATTTTCGGGTGACGTTGGTCACCACGTTGCCGTTGCGCAGGTCGCGCATGGTGTGGTAGCGAACCCCCTCCCGCTCCTCGGTGGCGATGATCTCCACTCCCGTGCGCGGGGGCTCAATCCGACCGGCGGGCACTTCGGCGACCTCCTTCGGCAGGGCCACGGTCCGCCGGACCAGGCTGACAATCTCATCCCGCACCGCCAGCCCCGTCTCCGACTCGCTGCGGACGTAGATTTTGTTGTCGTCAATGGCATACGGGGGGTCGTCCCCGCGGGGCACCAGCAGCCGCACCACTTTCTTCCCCTGAGTCTCCTGGACGTCGGCGGTGACTTCCAGCGGGGGGGTGATGCGGCGGGCCACTTCGGCCTGGATGGCCTCTATGGCCTGGCGCGGGTTGCCCACGCCCGCCGGGGGCTGTTTCGGATCGGCGCTCACGCCGATGTAGAGGGTGCCCCCGTTGGTGTTGGCGAACGCACAGATGTCACAGAGAATGGCGTAGAGGTACCCGCCCCGGCGGCTGAACCGCTCGTGGAAGTCCTGGACAATGGTGGGGCCCTCCTCCCGCGCGGCCTGGATGTAGTCAAAGGGCGCCTTCGCCGCCGGACGGAACGGGCGGGTGAGGGTGAAATCGTTCCCCAGAAAGACCTCCCGCAGGGCCTGAAAACTGACCTGGGGGAGCAGGATTTCCGTGACCCGGTCGCCGATGCCCAGGTTGCGGGGGTCGTTGGGGTCCCGGACCAGCCGATGGGCGTCCGAGCCCTGGATGCAGCGCATCCGGCGCGGGTACTCGGGCTTGGAGCCATCAAAGAAACTGGCCGTGGTCCGGGGCCCTTTTTTATCCAGGTCGGTCACTTCCAGCGCGTGGAGGTTGGGGTCCTGGGTGTAGGCGATGCGGGTCTGTCCGCCGAAGTCAAAGCCGCGCATAGCCACCCCGTTGGCCGAGTTGGCATGGGCGGCGATGACGATACCCCCTGCCTCGGCGATGGCCCGGTAGGCGGTCAGGACGTCTGTCGTGGCGCCGACCTCCGCGCTCCCCTGGTCCAGTTTCTCCAGCGGGATGTTCAGGCGGCGCAGGAGAAACTCCAGTTCCCGCAGGTCGGTCTGGGGGCTGAAGATGCCCAGGATGTGAAAGCCGAAGGTGGCGGTGAATTCAAAACCGGGCAGAACCAGGATTTTCGCCAGCAGGCGGCGGTACTCGTTCAGTTGTTCTTTCTCTTCCTTCCGCAGGCGGCCCAGTTGCTCCAGCAACTCCAGGTGGTGGATTTCCTCCTGCATCCGCCGGTATCCCGCCACCGTGTTGTGGTCGGTAAAGGCGATGATATCCAGACCCTTGCTCTCTGCCTGTCGGAGGATGTCCAGGAACGAAGCGCCCGGTTCCTGGTAGTCGGCGGAGGCGGGGGTATGGAGGTGCAGGTCTATGCGCCGCCACTGGACCTGGCTTTTGGGTTTTCGTTTTCGGGCCATGGGGCTGTCGTTCTCAGAGCGCGTCTAAAAAGGCTTGTAGTGAGCCCCGAAGCGAAGCGGAGTGGCGTTTGAATGGCCTCAAACGGCACTCCGTTACACTTCGTGCCTGACTACGAACAAATCGTTAGACCCGCTCTCATTGGACGGTCACCGGATGGATGATTCGGTCGGCTTCAGCAGCGTGCCAATGATCTGCACCACTTCGTCCGGGATAAAGGGTTTCGGCAGGAAGCAGTTGGCCCCCGCTTCCAGGCATTGCCTCCGGTAGTCCATACCGGAGGTCATCACCACCGGGATGTTTGTGAGCACCCGTTCCTGGCGCATCTGGCGAACCAGGTCCAGCGTCTCCCGCCCCTGGACGCGTACATCCATCAGGACAGCGTCCGGCCTGGCCTGCTGAATGGTGGGCAGGATGTCCTGGTAGCGCTGGGCGACGAAGACCTCAAAGCCCTCCAGTTCAAACAGGGTGCGCAGCAGGCGGCTCATCTGGGGGTCATCGTCCACAATGACGATTTTGCTCATTCCGACTCCTCCTCGGGCGCATCGGACGGTTCGGAGGTGTCCGGCGCGGGGTCCGGGTGGCGGTCGGGCTCCAGAGCGGTTTCAAAGACCTCGTCCACCCGGCTGACCAGGACGAACCGGAGCGCTTTGCGGACCTCGTCGGGAACGTCCTCCAGGTCCTGCTCGTTCTGTTTGGGCAGGATAACGGTTTTCAGACCGGCGCGGTGGGCCGCCAGTACCTTCTCCTTGATCCCGCCGACGGGGAGGACCTGCCCCCGGAGGGTGATCTCGCCGGTCATCCCCACGTCGGAGCGGACTTTGCGGCCGGTGAGCAGGGAGACCAGGGCAGTGGCGATGGTGACGCCTGCCGAGGGGCCGTCTTTGGGAATGGCGCCCGCCGGGACGTGGAGATGGATGTCCATCTCGTCAAAGAAGTGGTCGGGGATGCCCAGGTTTTTGGCGTTGGCGCGCACGTAACTGAGGGCGGCGTGGGCCGACTCCTTCATCACTTCGCCCAACTGACCGGTAATCTGGAAGCCCTTCTTGCCCCGCATTCGGGTGGCCTCAAAGAACATCACGTCGCCGCCGGTGGGCGTCCAGCCCAGGCCGGTCGCCACGCCGGGGATTTCAGTGCGCAGTTTGGTTTCGGAGAAAAAGCGGGGCCGGCCCAGGTACCTGGGAATGCTGCGCGCGGTGACCCGCACGGGGGTCCGCCCGTTCCCCTCGGCGACGGCGGTGGCGACCTTCCGGCAGACGCGGCCGATCTGGCGTTCCAGGTTGCGGACCCCGGCCTCCCGGGTGTATTCCCGGATGATGCGGAGGATGGCCCCATCGGTGAAGGTAATCTCCTCCGGGCGGAGGCCGTTCTCCCGCCGCTGGCGCGGGATGAGATACCCCTGCGCGATGCGGACTTTCTCCATCTCGGTGTAACCGGAGAGTTCCAGAATCTCCATCCGGTCCCGCAGCGGCGCCGGGATGGGGTCCAGCATGTTGGCCGTGGCGATGAACATCACTTTGGAGAGGTCAAAGGGCACGTCCAGGTAGTGGTCGCGGAACTCCCGGTTCTGTTCGGGGTCCAGCACCTCCAGCAGGGCGGCCGCCGGGTCGCCCCGGAAGTCCATCCCGATTTTGTCCACCTCGTCCAGCATAAAGACGGGGTTCTTGGTGCCGACCCGTCGCAGGGCCTGGATGATGCGGCCGGGGAGCGCGCCGATGTAGGTGCGGCGGTGGCCGCGAATCTCGGCCTCGTCTCGCATGCCGCCCAGGGACTGGCGGACGAATTTGCGCCCCAGCGCGCGGGCGATGGATTGCCCCAGGCTGGTCTTGCCCGTCCCCGGCGGCCCGACGAAGCAGAGGATGACGCCTTCCCGTTCCTTGCGAATCTGGTCCGTCGGCTCTTCTTCCTCCTCGCCGGCCTTTCTGCGCTCTTCCTTCAGTTTGCGGACGGCCAGGTATTCCAGGATGCGCTCTTTGATCTCCTCCAGGTCGTAGTGGTCCTCGTCCAGCACCTGGCGGGCGTGAGCGATGTCCAGGTTGTCCTCCGTCTCCACGTTCCAGGGGAGGCTGGTCAGCCAGTCCAGATAAGTGCGGATGACGCCGTACTCGGCGGCGGCGGTGGGGAGTTTGCTGAGCCGTTCCAGTTCCCGCCGGGCCTCCTTCTCTGCCTCCTCGGGCATGCCGGCCTCTTCTATCTTGCGGCGGAACTCTTCCACCTCCATCTGCTGTTCGCTGGCCTCGCCCAATTCTCGCTGGATGGCCTTCAGTTGCTCCCGCAGGAAGTACTCTCGCTGGGCCTTCTCCATTTCAGACTGGGCCTGGCTCTGAATCTTGCGTCCCAGTTCCACCACTTCCAGTTCTTTGGTCAGCAGGGCCAGCAGGAAGTGGAGTTTCTCGCGGGTGGAATCCAGTTCCAGCAGTCGCTGGGCATCCTCCAGGTTCATGCGGATGTGAGTGGCGATGGCGTAGGCCAGTTGGAGGGGGTTTTCGGCGTTGATGGCCATCAGCATCAGTTCTTCCGGCACGGCGGGCAGGAGTTCCGCCAGCCGACGGAAGGTGTCCACAATCGTCCGCTGGAGGGCCTCAATCTCTATCCCTTCCTCCACCTGTTCGGGAATTTCGCGCACCCGGGCGATGAGGTACGGTTCGGTAGCGATGAATTCCTCTATCCGAATGCGGCGGAGCCCCTGCATGATGAGGGTGATGGTCTCATCGGGGGCCTTGAAGAGGCGGTGGACAATGGCGATGGTGCCGACCCGGTAGACGTCGTCGGGGCCGGGTTCGGGCAATTCGGGGTCTCTGGCGGCGACCAGACCGATGACACGCTTGCCCACCACGGCGTCGTCCACCAGCCGGATGGAGCGGGGCTGGCCCACGCGGATGGGGACAGCCGTCATAGGATACACGACCAGACCGCGCAGGGGGAGAATGGCAATCTCCTCCGGAATGCGAGGATCATCCGGCTTTCCGAAGCCGCCCGATTCCTCCCGGCCTGGCCGGGGAATGGCGGGGATGTTGAATGAACGAAAGATGTCTTCCAGAGGTCCCATTGTTATCCTGACTCCTCACGGTTTCCCGGAATGACTGGACGAACCCGACAGGCGGGGGGCCGGGGAACAAACACCCGGAGAAAGCCGTTCTCGTAGGTGGCCTCCACGCAGTCGGGGTCCACGATCCAGGGCAGATACACCTCCACATGGAATTCGCCGTAGCCAATTTCCATCTGGTAGTACGTTTGTTTGGGCTCCGGGTCCTGGCGGATGCCCTCAATGACCAGGCGGCGCTCATCTAAGGTGATGGAAAAGTCCTCCGCGTTCATCCCGGCGATTTCCAGCCGCACCACGACGCCTTTTTCGTTCTCGTAGACGTCGGTAGGGGGTTGCCAGGGGCGCGCCGGGCGCGGGGCCGTCCATCCGACGGCCCGCCAGACCTCTGTTCGGGTTTGCAGCCAGTCCGGAGCACCGGTTCTGCTTTTCACGACCATTTCTGACTACTCCGACGGGATAAGCGGATGGCAGATTGCTGATTGCGATATGGTAATCGTATACGGTTTGTGTTGGATTTGCGAAAGAAAATCGTTAGATTTGCGATAACTGTTCAGCCTCACCCCTCCCCCAGCGGCTTCGCCGCTGCCGCCGCAGGCCTCGGCCCGAAGGGCCTTCGGCCCGAGGGCGGCGGGAGTGGGGTGAGGAAGCCTGAATAGTTAGCGGGGATTATTTTACCACAACGGGGGGAATTTTCAAAATGCGCGGGGGATGGTTTGCTTTTCCCGCCACAATCGGGCCAGTTTCCGGTACTTCACGGCCTCGTAGTACGCCATCAGCAGGCTCAGCCGCAGGCCGTGCCAGCCGTCCCGGAAGCCCTTCAGAGTGACGAACCGCCACCAGAAGTGGCGCACGGCCTGGGAGTACGGCGTGTAGAAGTGGGGCCGGATGCCTTCTCCGAAGAGGACGGCCGCGTCGTAGTCGGTGTACCGTTCCTGGCGGGCGATGAAGTCGGCCATGTCGTCGTAGTTGTAGTGGATGAGGGGGTTCTGCAGGTATCCCGTAGGGCCGTCCACGACGGCGATTTCGTGGACGGCGCGCTCCCAGTGAGCATAGCCCCGCCGCACCAGACGGAGTTGATAATCGGGATACCAGCCGGCCCCCCGGGTCAGCCGCCCGAAGATGTAGTTGTGACGGGGCACCCACCAGCCCACTTCCGGCCTCTCCGCGGCCAGGACGGACCGGACTTCCGCCGCCAGTTCGGGGGGCACCCGCTCATCGGCGTCCACGAAGAAAATCCAATCGGCCTCCACCCACTCCAGGGCGACGTTCCGCTGGCGGGCGTAGTTCTCAAAGGGGTGCTGGAAGACCTCCGCGCCCATTTCTTGCGCCAGAGCGACCGTCCGGTCGGTGCTTAAGGAATCCAGCACGACCCGCTGGTCTACCCAGTCCAGAGTGGACAGGCAGTCCACAATATTTTGCTCTTCGTTGTAGGTCAGCACGACGGCCGCCAGGGTCATTATCTCTCCGATTTCACGTTTCACTTTTCACGTTTCACTTTTCACGCTTCCCAATCATGTGCGCCGCCTGCAATACTTTATCCAGCATCTGCGGGGTCAGGCGGCCCGTCTGGGTGTTCTGGCGGCTGGGGTGGTAGGAGACCAGCAGTGTTGGCAGGGGCGGCGGGAAGGAGACCACCGCGCCGTGCCGGAACGGGATGAGGGGCACATCCACTCCATGCTGCCGGAGCAGGGTCCGGTACCCCTCCAGCGCAATCTGCCCCAGGGCCAGCACGACCCGGACGTTGAGCAACAGGGCCATTTCCCGAGCCAGGAAGGGGAGACAGTTCTCTATCTCCTGGCGGGTGGGGCGATTTTCGGGCGGCGCGCAGCGGACGACCGCCGTCTCAAAGACGCCGCGCAGTTCCAGGCCGTCGTCCCGGTGGTCGGACGTGGGCTGATTGGCCAGGCCGGCCCGGTAGAGGGCGGCGGTCAGGGTGGCGCCGGAGCCATCGCCGGTGAACATGCGGCCGGTGCGGTTGGCGCCGTGCGCGGCCGGGGCCAGCCCGACGACCAGCAGCCAGGCCTGTGGGTCGCCGAAGCCCGGCAGCGGACGGCCCCAGTACTCCCAGTCCCGGTACGCCCGCTTGCGGGTGCGGGCGACCTCTTCCCGGTAGGCCACCAGCCGGGGGCAGGCCCGGCAGGTCACGATGTCATGCTGAAGGGCGTCCCAGGTGTCCATACATTTCTCCGAAACGGCACTCCGCTTCGCTGTGTGTCTTATACCGATTGCGTTTGTTTCGGCCAGCGCCCATCGCCCGGACGTAAACGTCCGGGCTCATCATACAAAGCCCTTCGGGCTATTTTTAGCCCCCGAAGGGGGCTGTTGAGTCCTATAAAATCGTACCGGGCTAAAGTCTCAAAAAATCGTGCCCTCACCCCTCCCCCTGCCCCCAGGTTCATAAAAATCTCTGAATCATTCGTGCCCCTCTCCCGCTCGCCTTCGGCGGCGGGCGAGGGGAGGG
>JAGHZG010000058.1 GCA_017743275.1 Chloroflexota bacterium
GCTCTGGCGCTGGCCGCCGCCGCCAGTCTCCTCAACCCGCGCGGGCCCGGGGCCTTCTCCTATCTGGCCGGGATGTCCGTCCACCCTGTCATCCAGGGCATGGTCCCCGAGTGGGCCCCGCCAACGTTCTCCACCCTCACCGGAGCACTGTTCCTGACGGGGCTGCTGGCGACCGCCGCGCTGCTGGCCCTTTCCCCCCGTCGCCCCGAACCGCTGGAATTGCTCCTCTTCCTGGCCTTCGGCGGGCTGGGCCTGTGGACGGTGCGGGGGGCCATCTGGTTCGGCTTGGCCCTGGCGCCGGTCTGGGCGGTGCATTTATCGGCTGTATTCGGCACTCCGCTTCGCTCCGTGCCTGACTACGAACGGCCGTTCGTAGTGAGCCACGAAGCAAAGCGGAGTGGCGTCCAAAAGACTCAAAACGGCACTCCGCTTCGCTCCGTGCCTGACTACAAACGCGACCTCCCCGCCACGCTGCTGGCGGTCCTGCTGACCGCGGGCGCGCTGGTCACCCTGCCCTGGTTCAAGGAACGGTTGCCCCTTCCGCCCGCGAAGGCCGGCCTCATCTCTGCCGAGACCCCGGTGGCGGCGACGGAGTTCCTCCTGCGGGAGCGTCTGCCGGGCCCTCTGTTCCACGCCATGCCCTTCGGCAGTTACCTGGTCTGGGCCGCACAGCCGGAGTATCCTGTCTTTGTGGACTCGCGGATAGAACTCTACCCGGTGGAGGTCTGGCTGGACTACCTGCACATCTCGGCGGCCGGGTGCGGGTGGGAGGAACGGCTGGCCCGCTACGGGGTCCGCACGCTGATGCTGAGCCCGCAGGAGCAGCCCGCGCTGGTGGCGGCTGCGCGGGCCTCCCCCCACTGGCATCGGGTCTACGAGGACACCGCTGCAGTCCTCTTCGTTCGCCAACCGTGATCTGTTTTCCTCACACAAAGACACAGAGGCACAAAGTTTTTTTATCTTTTCTTGTAACTACCTACCAGGGGGGCCTCCGGGCAAGCGCCATAAAGGACGCTGGCAAAGGCACGCCCCTGTAGCGCAGGCCGCCAGGCCTGCATGCAGGCTGACAGCCTGCGCTACGTTATCTGCAAACCGATCAGGGTAGGTAGTTACCTTTTCTTTGTGTCTTCGTGTCTCTGTGTGAGATCATTCCGAATCCTCTGCGCCAGCGCCCGGGCCCGCTGGGGCGCGTCCCCCACGTACCCGGAGACGTCCAGCAGGGAGCGGATGCGCTCTGCGGGCAGGTGGGCCGTCAGACGGAAGTCGGCCGCCAGCAGGTCTGCCAGAGGGTTGGGTTCCCCCCGCCGAATTGTCTCCCATGCGGCCATGCTGTGGGCCCGCAGAACCTCGTGCATCTCCTGCCGGTCGGCGCCAGCCCGCACCAGTTCCATCAGCAGCCGCTCCGTCGCCGCGAAGGTCCCGTGGGTGGCCAGATTGCGCTGCATAGAGGTCGGGTCCAGCGCCAGCCCCCGCACCAGGCGGAGCGCGCGGCGGAGCATCTCGTCGGTCGCCAGGAACCCCTCCGCCAGGATCACCCGCCGATTAGCGGAGTCGTCCAGGGTCCGCTCCAGAAGGGACCCGGCGGCATTCTCCCACGCCACCGCCGGAAGCGATGCCACGTAGCGGGCCAGGGAGCAGATGTTCTCCGCCTGGATGGGGTTGCGCTTGAAGGGCATGGCGGAGGAGCCGACCTGCGTGCGGCCGAAGGGCTCGCTCCATTCCCCCGCCAGCGGCGATTGCAGCAGCCGCAGGTCCATGGCGAACCGGTGCAAACTCTGGGCGATGCCCGCCAGCGCCACCATCACCTCCCAGTCCTGGCGGCGCGGGCAGACCTGGGTGGTGACCGGATAGGCCTCCAGTCCCAGGAATGCCATTGCCCGCCGCTCCATCCCGGTGGGGTCCAGGAGTTGGGCGTAGGAGGCGGCGGTGCCGACCGCGCCCTTGAACCCCTTGCCGCGCAGGCGGCCCAGGAGTCGGTCCACAGCCTCCAGGTCGTCCAGCAGGTCCTGGGCATACTGGGCCAATCGGTAGCCGACGGTCGTCGGTTCGGCGGGCTGCAGGTGGGTATAGCCCATACAGGCCAGGTCCGCCGTCTCCTCTATCCGGTCGGCGAAAGCGGAGAGGAGGTCGGTCAGGCGGCGGCGGATGAGGGTCAGCGCTTCCCGCAGTCGGAGCGCGTCGGCGTTATCCAGGATGTCCTGGCTGGTGGCGCCCAGGTGGAGAATCGGCCCGCCGATGGGGCACTGTTCGGCGAAGGTCCGCAGTTCCGCCATCAGGTCGTGGTGGATTTCGGCCTCTATCGCCTCGGCGCGGGCGATGTCCACGTCGTCCTGATGGGCCTCCAGGTCGGCGACCTGCTCGGGGGTGACCAGGCCCATCTCGGCCTGGGCACGGGCCAGGGCCACCCAGACCCGGCGCAGGAGCCGACGGCGGTGGGCCTCGCTCCAGATGCGGCGCATCTCCTCCGAGCCGTAGCGCCAGGTGAAGGGGGAAAGATAGGTCTCGTGATCAAACTGCCCACTCATCTCGGCCCTCCTGATCATTCTCACACAAAGACACGATTTTTTTATTCGTTTTTGTAACTGTTCAGCCTCACCCCTCCCCAGCGGCTTCGCCGCCCGCCGCAGGCGGCGGGGGTGGGGTGAGGAAGCCTGAATAGTTACCTTATCCTCGTGCCTTTGTGTCTTTGTGTAAGATTATTATACCATGCTGGCGGAGGAAGGGCTTGCGTCCCGCCCGGATTCCAGTACAATAAGGCCGCGATGGAAGTGATTCTTACCCACGAAAACGCCGATTTTGACGCCATCGCCTCGCTGCTGGGGGCGCAGAAACTGTTCTCCGAGGCGGTGCCGGTTCTGCCGCGCCGGATCAACCGCAACGTCCGGGCGTTTCTCTCTCTCTACAGCGCGGCTCTCCCCTTTGTCTATCCCGACGACCTGCCCCGCCGCACCGTCCGGCGGGTGATTCTGGTGGACACCCAGGCGCTGACCACCGTCCGGGGCATGCGGCCCGACACGCCTGTGGACATCATAGACCATCACGCCCTGAGCCGGGAACTTCCCCCACACTGGACGTTCCGGGGGGAACCGCTGGGGGCGACGACAACGCTGCTGGTGGAGGAGATGGCCCGGCGAGACATCTCCGTGACACCTATAGAGGCGACGCTGCTCCTGATAGGGATTTACGAGGATACCGGCAACCTGTCCTACGTGACCACCACGGCGCGGGACGTGCGGGCGGCGGCGTGGCTTCTGGAACGGGGGGCCAGCCTGACCATCGTTGGGGAGTTTCTCCAATACCCTTTGACGCCCAGCCAGCAGGAGTTGTACGAGCATCTGCTGGAATCGGCGACGACTCATCGCATCGGCGGGCATACCATCGTCGTGGCAGCCGGACGGGCGGGGAAGTACGAAGAAGAAATCTCCACCCTGGCCCACCGGCTGCGGGATATACTGGAGCCGTCGGCCCTGTTCGTCCTGGTCGCGCTGAACCACCACGTTCAACTGGTGGCCCGTTCCTCCACCGGCGATATAGACGTGGCGGCGGTCGCGGCCCACTTCGGCGGCGGCGGGCATGCCCGCGCGGCCGCCGCCCTGGTGCGGGACCGGACCCTGGAGTCCGTCCGTGCGGAACTGCTGGAGTTGCTCCCCCGCGCCGTCCGCCCGGCGGTGACCGTCCGGCAGATTATGTCCCGGGGCGTCCAGGTCCTCTCCCCGGATACCTCCATCGCCGAGGCCGACGAGCGGATGCGTCGGACGGGGCACGAGGGCTTCCCAGTGGTGGAGAACGGCCGCGTCATCGGCCTGCTTACCCGTCGGGCAGTGGACCGGGCCATTCAGTTCGGCATGGCTGCTGAGAGCATCCGGCAGATTATGGAACCGGGCAGTGTCACCGTCTCTCCGGACGATTCGGTGGAGAGCCTGCAGCGGCTGATGATGGAGACCGGCTGGGGGCAGGTGCCGGTGGTGGAGAACGGTGAGATCATCGGTGTCGTTACCCGTACCGACCTCATTACCCTCTGGGGGAAGGCCGGACCCGTTCCCTCACGCCGGGAGCAAATCGGGGCACTGCTGAAGGCCGCCGTGCCGCCTCCGGTCCTGACCCTGGTCCGGCGGGCCGCCGAGGCCGCTCAGCAGATGGGGTTCAGTCTCTACCTGGTGGGCGGGCCGGTACGGGACCTGCTCCTGGGGCAGCCGGTGGTGGACCTGGACCTGGTGGTGGAGGGGGACGCCATCCGCCTGGCCCGCCACCTGGCCCATCAGTTCGGTGGACGGGTGGTGGCTCACCGTCGTTTCGGTACGGCGAAGTGGCTGCTGGACGACCGGGTCTGGCGGGAGATGGGGGAGCCGCCGCCCCCCGACCGGGACGTCGCGGCGGTGGACTTCGCCACGGCCCGGACCGAGTTTTACACCCATCCCACGGCGCTACCCGAGGTAGAGCGCAGTTCCATCAAACAGGACCTCCACCGGCGGGATTTCACCATCAACACGCTGGCCATCCGGCTGGACCCGCCCCACTGGGGGGAACTGCTGGATTTCTACGGCGGCGAGGCCGACCTGCGAGAGGGGGTCATCCGCGTCCTGCACAGCCTGAGTTTTATAGACGACCCGACCCGTATCCTGCGCGCCGCCCGTCTGGAGGCCCGCCTGGGGTTCCGCCTGGACCCCCGCAGCGAGGCGCTCATCGCCAACGCCCTGCCCATGCTGAACCGGGTCAGCGGCGAGCGCATCCGGCACGAACTGGAACTGATCCTGGCGGAGGAGGAGCCGGAACGGGCCCTCTGTCGGCTCCAGCGGCTGGGGGTTCTCTCGCAGATTCATCCCGCCCTCCACTGCGACCGCTGGCTGGTCGCCCGTTTCCGGGCAGCGCGCAGGGAACTGGACCCGACGGTCTGGGGGTTGGAGGCGGAAGACCGAATGTTTGTGTACTGGGGGCTTCTCTTTTATCGGATGGAGCCCGACGCGCTGCGCGCGGTGGCTGGACGGCTACGGGTGTCCCGCTCCGAGGCCCGGGACCTGGAACGCCTCTCTGACCTGCGTCGGGACCTGGACCTCCTGCCGACCCTGCGGCAACCGAGCCGGATTTGCCGCCTGCTGGAACCGTATCCGGCGCGGTTGCTGGTGGTGGGGTGGGTCGCCGACCGCCGGGCCGGAGTGCGGGCCCGCCTGACCGCCTTCCAGACCCGCTACCGGCCCGTGGCGCCCATTCTGACCGGGGAGGACCTGAAGGCGATGGGCCTGCGGCCGGGGCCCCTCTTCGGTCGGTTGCTGACCGCGCTGCGGGACGCCCGTCTGGACGGCAAAATCACGACGCGGGAGGAGGAGGAAGCGCTGGTGCGGAAGATGACGGAGTGCGGAGTAGGGAGTACGGAGTAGGGAGTACAGAGTAGGGATTACGGAGTAGGGAGTAGGGGAGTATGGAGACACCACACGCCGTGGTGCATTATGCTGAGGTCGGTCTGAAGGGGGGAAATCGCGCTTTCTTTGAGCGCGTCCTGGCCCAGAACATTCTCCAACGGGTGGAGCGGCTGGGCGGCAAAGGGCGGGTGGAACGCCTCTCCGGTCGGTTCCTGGTCCACCTGAATACTCCCTGGGCGCCGTCGGCCTGGGAGGAGGCGCTGAGCCCGGTCTTCGGCATCGCCCACTTCGCTCCGGTCTACCTGGTGCCGCCCGATATGGAGGCCATCCGGGTCGTCATTCTGGAGAACCTGCCGGAAGGGCCGGCCCGCACGTTCCGCATCACCGCCAGCCGGGACGACAAGTCCTTCCCCCTGACGTCGCCGGAGATTCAGCGGGAACTGGGCGCGGCGGTCCAGGCGCGGACGGGCTGGCCAGTGCGACTCAAGGGGGCGGAACTGGAGATCGGGGTGGAGATTCTGCGGAACCGGGCGGTGGTCTATCTGGGACGGATGCCGGGGCCTGGAGGGCTGCCGGTGGGCGTGAGCGGGAAGGTCGTCCTGCTCCTCTCCGGCGGGATAGATTCGCCCGTGGCCGGGTACTTCGCCCTGAAACGGGGGTGCCGGGTCATCCCCGTCCATTTTCACAGCCGTCCCTTCGGTAACTGGATGGGGTCGGAGAGTCGGGCACGGGAGATGGTGCGCGCGCTGGGGCGGTACGGGATGGAGCCGTACCTCTACGTGGTCTCTATCGGGAAGCAACAGCGGGAGATTACGGTGCAGGCACCTGTGGCCTATCGGGTCATTCTCTACCGCCGCCTGATGATGCGGGTGGCGACGGCCCTGGCCCGGCGGGAAGGGGCGAAGGCCATCTTCACCGGCGAGTCGCTGGGGCAGGTCGCCTCCCAGACTTTGGAGAGTCTGACGGTGGTGGAGGAGGCCGCGGGCCTGCCGGTCCTCCGTCCCCTCATCGGCCTGGATAAGACGGAGATCACCGCGCTGGCGGAGCGCATCGGCACCTACGCGCTCTCCCTGCTGCCCGGGGACGATTGCTGTCAGTTCCTGATGCCTCGCCGGGTGGTCACCCATCCCCGGATGGAGGAGACCCTGCGGGCCGAGGAGGCGGTGGAAATGGACCGGCTGGTCCAGGAGGCACTGGACGGCGCGACGCGGGTGGAGGTGTGATGATTCTGCAAACGTTGACCGTCGGCCTGATTCAGACCAACTGTTACATCGTCGGCTGCGAGCAGACGAAAGAGGGGGTCATCATTGACCCCGGTGGCCATCCGGAGCGCATCCTGCGCGCGGTGCGCGAGGCGGGCCTGAGGGTCCGCTACGTCCTGAACACCCACTGCCACTTTGACCACATGGCCGCCAATGCCGAAGTGGTCGCGGCGACGGGCGCGCCGCTGGCGGTCCATCCGGCGGAGCGGCCCATTCTGGAATCGCGCGGCGGCGCGGCCTGGTTCGGCGTCCCCGTCTCCCCCAGCCCCCCGCCCGACCTGGAACTGGTGGATGGCCAGACCCTGGAGGTGGGGATGCTCCGGTTGCAGGTCCTGCACACCCCTGGCCATTCCCCCGGCAGTGTGACCTTCTACCTGCCCGACCAGGGCGTGGCCTTTGACGGCGACGTCCTCTTTGCGATGGGCGTGGGACGGACGGACCTCCCCGGCGGAGACTGGGACACCCTGATGCGTTCCATCGGGGAGGTCCTCTTCGCGCTGCCCGACGAGACCGTCCTCTACCCGGGCCACGGCCCGAAGACGACGGTGGGGCAGGAGAAGCGGTTCAACCCCTGGTTGCTGTGAATCCTCTTTATTGCACCAGCACGAAGGCCAAGTCGTTGACGTTGGTGCCAGTGGGGCCTGTGATGATGAGGTCGCCCAGGGCGGCGAAGAGGGGGCAGGCATCGTTGCGGGCCAGGTGGTCGGCGGGGTCCAGCCCCAGGGCACGGGCGCGCGCGACGGTGGTCCCGTCGGCGAAGGCGCCGGCGGCGTCGGTGGGGCCGTCGGTGCCGTCGGTGGCCAGCGTGGCGACCAGAATGTTCTCCCACCCCTCCAGCACCAGCGCTGCTCCCAGCGCCACTTCCTGGTTGCGGCCGCCCCGGCCCGAACCGCGCACCGTCACCGTTGTCTCGCCGCCCAGGACCAGGCAGGCCGGAAGGGGCAAAGGATGCCCGGTATGGGCTTCCTCCTTTGCCAGCGCGGCCAGCATCCGGCCCACCTCCCGTGCTTCCCCTTCCATATACGTGGTCAGGATGGCGGCGTGGAATCCCAGCGCGCGTGCCCGTTTCACCGCCGCCTCCGCCGCAGTACGGTTCTCGGCGACGATGACGGTATGGACGTGGGCGAAGACGGGGTCCCCTGGCTTGGGGGTCTCCTCTTCCTGACCGCGCCGTCCCCGGTCCAGATGGCGGAGCGCGGCTGAAGGGGCCTGGTCCCGCAGTCCGTGCCGTTCCAGGAC
>JAGHZG010000059.1 GCA_017743275.1 Chloroflexota bacterium
AGATGTGTATAAGAGACAGGCCTCAATCCCGTAGGCCAGGTTGCCGTAGAAGTTGGTGTTCAGATACCACTCCAGAATCTTCTCTTTGCTGTAGCGACGGGTGATCTCCAGGGCCAGGAGGACCTCTTTGATCTTTCGGGCATAGTCCCGCCACTTCGGCCCTTCTGGGCTGACGATCCGCTCTTCGGGCGGGATGAGGACGTTTTTGATCAACTGCTGGGTGATGGAGGAACCGCCCTGGATTCGCTGGCCCCGAATATTGGCCCAGAAGGCGCGCAGAATGCCGCGCGGGTTGATCCCGGGGTTCTCCCAGAACGTCCGGTCCTCTATGGCGATGGTGGCGCAGATGAGATGTTCCGGCACCTCTTCCAGCGGCACCCAGACCCGGTCGCCCGCGTGGGGGTCAATGATTTCCCACAGAAGCACCTGCCCGGTCCGGTCATAGATGAGGGTGGTCTCAAACTCCTGCTCCACAAACTCAATCTGTTCCGGTTCGGGCAACTGCCGGGCGATGGAAGAGTAGACGGCTGCCGCGCCGCCGACGACGCCGGAGAAGGCCGCCAGATTGAGGGTAATGGCGACCAGCACGATAATACTGACGATCCGCACCAGAGCGCCGATGCCAGTGCGGGCGCGGGCGCGACGGCGCTGCTGGCGCTGGAGCGCGATCAGCCGAAGGGTACGAATGGGGGTCATCTAACCTCCTCCTGTGTCCCTTCTCCAGCAGCAGCCAATATGCCGGAGAGAACTCGCTCTGAGATTCGGAAACCTTGTGACTGGAGTGCCTCTACCAGCGGCCTGACCTCGCGAATCAGGCCACGCTTCTTCGCCCGTAACAGCAGTCCTAATGTGCCAATTACGGGTATCCCCAGGGATGTAGCCATTCGGCGGGCGGACAGGTCATCCAGGATAATCTCGTCAGCACCCAACTCTACAGCCAAAGCAATGGCCTCTCGTTCGCCAGGCCCTAAACGCATAGCAGCCATTAGCGGGGCTCAAGGTTGCTGCAGGGAGACCTCTTCAACCCAGGCTGGCAGCGGTTTAGAGCCGACGACTTCCCGCCGAACTGCTGATGGGATGCGCACCTTTTCGGCCAGAGCAGAGAGCAGATGCAGATACCCTATTCTTTCCAGAGCGATAAACGGGCTGGAGTTCGCAACGACCAGCATGTTTTTTCACATCTCCGCCCTACGGACCTCTTCAGCCAGTTCAGTTTCATCCATTTCAAAGAAGGGGATTCCCAGACGGGCCGCATAGCGGATAAACTCGGTCCGTTCCATACCCAGCAGTTCCGCTGCCTTGCCGCTGGATATTTCCCGCCGACGGTACAACTCCAGCACAGCGATCTCTTTCACGGCCTGATCAGGGTACTGGTAAAAGGGCCGGAAAAGTTCCCACAACTCGCGTTCCAGTTTTACGGTTATGGTTGCACTCATAAATGCCTCCCCCTCAGAAACTGCTTCCCTGCCGCCGCAAATGTGCCTTTCCCAATAGTAGCAGAAAAGGGAAAAATTGGCAAATTGCCGCCTGAGCGATATTCGGGCGAGGGATAAGGGAGGAGAAGAAGGGGGATGTGGGGAGCGGTGGCAAAGCCGCCGCCCTCACACTTTCGCGTCTTCCGCGTTTTCCGCGCTCCCTACGGGTTCAGCCACTCCACCGTTGGCCGCAGGTCCAACTCGTCTATCAATTCATTCAGTTCCCCTTCGGTCAGGGGGCGGCCCTTGCCCGCGTAGGCCGTCAGGGCCGCCTCCAGCGCGTTGGTGCCGAAGGAGCGCCCCTCATACCGGGGCGTGGTGGTGATGACCAGCCGGACGCCCCGCGCCCGCAGCATCTCTACGTTGTCGGCCGTGGTCGTGTTGGTCACCACCCACTTCCCTTCCAGGTTCTCAGGCAGGTGCTTCTTCATAAACATAAAATCACCGGCCAGCAGGTCTGCTTGCTCCCAGAAGCGGCGGTATTTCGGCTCATACTCTTTCTCCGTCCCCTCGCTGCCGTAGAAGAGCATGCTCATCGGGAAGCGGCTGACGAAGGGCATCAGCGTTCGTGCGACCCGCTTGTAGTTGTGCAGGCCCCGTATGGGGATGGGGATGCCCAGGGCGATCATCAGGTCGCCGAAAATCACCTCGTCGGCGACCTGGCTGACGGCCTGGGCCAGCCCGATGCGGTCCACGGCGACCGGGACGAACGCGCGTCGGAAGCGGGGGGCCTCCTCCAGGAACGGCCGGGCCCGCTCAAAGACCCGCCGCTCCAGCGTGTGCTTCAACCCCCGACCATCCACCACCGGCGTCTGACGGACGTCCTGGACCAGATAGAAGGCGGCCCGCAGCGGGTACTCCCGGTCATCAATGCGGATATACAGGTCCACTCCGCCGATGCCGAAGGCGTCCACTTTGCCGTCCAGTTCCGCGAAGAGGCGGCGCGCTTTCTCCACATCGCCGTCCGTGCCGATGCGCTCTATGGAGACCGATTCGCCCCGGAAGGTGACGAAGACCTGCTTATCTCGGGACGAACTGCCCAGGCTGATGCTGACCGCGCGTTTCATGGTACTCTCCTCCTGAAGACAATTTACAGGAGTTCCGAACGTGCCAGGCACTTTCAGAAGTGCCTGGCACGTCCTCCGCTGAATAATTACAAACAACGATCCCAACTGCGCACGTCCTGATCATCCGGCTTGTCGTCAGGTTATGGCACATTATCTCCAGTTCCCGGGTGATGTCAAGAGCATCCGGGGTTTTGCAGCGGCGGCCGCAGGCCGCCGCTGCACCATCCAGAACCTCACTTGCCTCCTTTGCCGCTATCAGGTAGAATACAGGCGCAAGGGGAAACCCGATGGGTGTGGTAGACGAAATCAAAGAGCGTCTGGACATCGTGGATGTCATCGGCGCCTATGTTCCCCTCCAGCGGGCGGGACGGTACTATCGCGCCCTCTGCCCGTTCCACGCGGAGAAAACTCCCTCCTTCTACGTCTTCCCCGACTCCCAGCGCTGGCACTGTTTCGGCGCCTGCGGCGAGGGCGGGGACATCTTCACTTTTGTGATGAAGCGGGAGGGGTGGGACTTCGCCGCCGCGCTGGAGGAACTGGCCCGCCGGGCCGGAGTGGTCCTGCGCCCCCGTACCCTGGAGCAGACACGGGTAGACGAAGAGAACGCCCGCCTGCAGGCCGCCGTCGCCGAGACCGCCCGGTATTACCACCACCTGCTCCTCCACGCCCCCGAGGCGGCCCGGGCGCGGGAGTATCTCGCTCGTCGCGGCCTCTCCTCGGAGACGATTCTTCGCTTCCAACTGGGCTACAGTCTGCCGGCCTGGGACGCGCTGCGGGCCCACCTGACCGGGCGCGGCTTTACCCCCGCCGAACTGGTCCGCGCCGGCCTGCTGGTGGAACGGGAAGACGGCTCCACTTACGACCGGTTCCGCGACCGGCTGATGATCCCCATCCGCGACCCCCACGGCACGACCGTCGGCTTCGGTGCCCGCACGCTGGAGACGGAGGGGGTCCCCAAATACATCAACTCCCCCCAGACCCCCCTCTTTGATAAGGGGCGCCTGCTCTTCGGCCTGGATATGGCCCGGGACGCCATCCGTCGGGAGGAGTGCGTCGTGGTCGTGGAGGGGTACATGGACGTGATGCAGGCCCATCAGGCCGGGTTTGGGAACGTCGTTGCCCAGATGGGCACCGCGCTCACCGAGACCCAGGTCCGCCTCCTGAAACGGTATACCCGGCGCCTCATCCTGGCTCTGGACCCGGACGCGGCCGGTGTCCAGGCCACCCTGCGCGGCCTGGAGGTGGCCCGGGAGGCGATGGATCGGGAACTGACCCCGGTCTTCAACCCCCGGGGGCTGGTGGGCTTTGAGCGGCGGCTGGGCGCCGAAATCCGCGTCCTGACCCTGCCCTCCGGCAGCGACCCCGACGATCTGATCCGCCAGGACCCGGCCCGGTGGCCCCTCCTGGTCCGGGAATCCCTGCCGGTGGTGGAGTTTGTCCTGCAGCAACTCCTCCGCCAGACCGACCTGGAGGACGCCAAGGGGCGGGCCCGGGTGGTGGAGGCGATGATCCCCCTCCTGCGGGACGTGGGCGACCCGGTGGAGCGGGAGACCTACGCTCAGAAAGTGGCCCGGGCCCTGCGGGTAGATGCCCGCACCGTTCTTTCCCGCCTCCACGAGGCGGAGCGGCAGGCCGCGCAGCGGACGCCCATTCCCGCCGGGCCCGCGCGCGTCCCCAAAGAGACCCCCGTCGCCGACCTGGAGGGGTACTGCCTGGCAACGCTCCTGCGTCAGCCCTGGCTGCTGGGCGCGGTCAACCGGACGCTGGAGGAGTGGGACATCCCCCCTCTGGGGCCCGGGGATTTCAACGACCCGGCCTGCCGGGCTGCCTTCGCGGCCTGGGAGGGGTTGCTGATGGGAGGCGCAGCAGACCCGGCCCGACTGCGGGAGCAGTTGCCGGAAGCCGTCGTCCTCCGGCTGGACAGTCTGCCGGAGCCGCCGTCCGACCTCTCCGACGAGCAGTGGCTGCGGGAGGGCGTGCAGGCCGTTCTCCGACTGCGGGAACGGAACCTCCGGCGCACCAAGGCGGAACTGCGCGCTCTGACGGAGGAGTCCCCGCCGTCGGAGGCGGACCGGTACGGCCAGGCGCTGGAGGAGAACGCCCGCGCCCTCCTGCGAGTTCAACAGGCCCTGTACAACCGTTGCTGGGCCTCTTCGTCCCTCTGGATAGAGGAACTCTCCGAAGGAGAAGCCCGATGACGCGGAAGAACCGGGTTCTGGACTCACCGTCTCCGGGCGACGCACAGGAGGAGAAGTCGTTTCTCCCGGATGACCTTTCTCTGGACGAGTTCGCGCTGGAGGAAGAGGAGCCGACCGTTGAGGAACTGGAAGACCTGGACCTGGAAGCGCTGGTGGAAGTGGAGGAGCCAGCGGCGGACCCCGTTCGGGCCTACCTGCGGGACATCGGTCAGGTGGCCCTGTTGGAACCGCACCAGGAGATGTGGCTCTCCACTATCCGGGAGGCGGCGGCGTTCCTGGCCAGTGCCCGGGAGCGGGCCCAGAAGCGCCTGCGCCACCCGCCTGCCCATCGGGACGTCTGGGAGCAACTGGTCCGCGATGGGCTGGCCCTCTGGGAGGACATCCTCCGGGTATGCCGAAATGGGGGCATCTCCCCACCGGACTTCGCCGCCATTGTCCAGGAAGCGCGCGCCCTCCATCATCAAATGCTGCCGCTGATCCGGTCGTACACCTACGAGTTCCTGGAGGCCACCGACGCATCGGTGAAAGATGGCCGGGGCGGCGACCTGACCCGTCTGATGATGGAGTTGCTGATCCACCTCCTGTTGCTCCCAGAGGCCACCCTGGACGTTCTGCAGGGGCACTGGGTTCGGGAGGGCCGTCTGCCCGGCGCGCGCCGGATGCGCCAGTTTGTCCCCCCAGAGGAAGAACTGGCCCGGGCCTGGGCCGACGTGGACGGTCGGGCCGCTGAGGCCCAGCAGAACCTGATCCAGGCCAACCTCCGGCTCGTCGTCAGCATCGCCAAACGGTTTATCGGTCGGGGCATCGCGTTCCTGGACCTCATCCAGGAGGGCAATCTGGGCCTGCTGCGGGCCATCCGGAAATTTGACCATACCAAGGGCTTCAAACTCTCCACCTACGCCACCTGGTGGATCCGTCAGGCCATCAGCCGCGCGGTTGCCGACCAGTCCCGCACCGTCCGCATCCCCGTCCACATGGTGGAGACGATGAGCCGGATGGCCCGGCTGCAGCAGCAGTTGACCCAGCAGTACGGGCGGGCGCCCACGCCGGAGGAACTGGCCCTGGAGATGGGCCTGGTGGAGGAAGAAGACGCCGAGATCATCCGGCAGGCGATGGAGGAGGGGAAGCCGATTCCGAAACCCGTGGAGCACCGCCTTCGCCAGGCCACCGCGAAAATCCGCGCCATCCTCCGCCTCTCCCAGGAGCCGGTCTCTCTGGAAACACCGGTCGGGGAGGAAGAGAGCGGGAACCTGGGCGAGTTCATTGAGGACGAAAGCATCCCTCCCCCCGACGACGCCACCTCCCGGCACCTGCTGGAAGAGCAGATTCGCAGTGCATTGGACGTGCTGAACGAACGGGAGCGGGCCGTCCTGGAACTGCGCTACGGCCTGCGGGACGGGAAGGCCCACACCCTGGAGGAGGTCGGTCGGGAACTGGGGGTCACCCGGGAGCGCATCCGTCAGATTGAGGCCAAAGCGCTGCGCAAGTTGCGCCACCCCGTCCGCAGCCGCAAACTGCGGGATTATCTGGGGTGATGAATCTCACACAGAGACACAAAGACACGAAGAATCAAAGATACGAAGAATCAAAGACTCAAAATCTTTGTGTCTCTGTGTCTTTGTGTGAGGAATTCAGGAGTTCGCTGTGTCTCCGGTACGGTTCTGGCAGAAAATGATTCGCTGTCTGCGTCGGCGGGAGATGCCCTCTCCAGCCGCATCGGCCCCTCCGGCAGAGGTACCCCCGGCCGAGGAAGCCTCGCCGGTGGGGCCCTCGCGGAATGCGGCACTGGATGAGGTCCTGCAGAGCGCCGTGGAGCGCCTGCTGGAGGATGAAGCGCTCACGGCCGACCTGGTGGACCCGGCAGCCCGTCACCTCTTGGACTGGGGCATCGCGCGGGCGACAGCGATTGTGCGGGAGGCCGGCGCGTCCCCCGCAGAGGCCCAGGCCCGCCTGGCCGCGCTGCGCCAGCAGATGCGGGCCCTGGCCCGTCGGGTCGGGGAGATGCTGCCGGAGGAGCAGGCGGCGGCCCTTCAAAGACTGTTGACCGAGGAGGAGCTATGGCACGACGCACCCGAACCGTAAACTGGACGTGGCGGAGCGTTCTCATTTTGATTCTCTTCCTCCTGCTGGCCTGGGCGCTGCGGGAGTTTGCCGGCATTGACCTTTTGGGGAGCGGGGAGATCACCGATACCGTCGCTGGCGACTGGATCGCCATCTATTTCACCACCCCCCGCTATCCCGATGATCCTGCCCTCCGTACCGGCGGCGTGGACCTGCACCTGGTGAACCTGATAGACCAGGCCCAGCGGCGGGTGGACGTGGCGGCCTACCAGTTGAACCTCCCCACGGTCACCGATGCTCTGCTGCGGGCGCACCGGCGGGGCGTCCAGGTCCGCCTGGTCACCGACGGCGAGTACGAAGATGAGGAGATGGTGGGCCGGTTGCGCCGCGCCGGGGTACCCGTCACCGTTCGGCCGAAGGACGGCGGGATTATGCACAACAAGTTCGTCGTCGTGGACGACACCTGGGTCTGGACCGGCTCCTGGAACCTCACCGTGAACTGCACCTATCGGAACAACAACAATGCCGTCCTCATCGCGTCGTCTCATCTGGCGGTAAACTACGCCACAGAGTTTGAGGAACTGTTCAACGGGCAGTTCGGCCCCCGATCCCCGAAGAATACCCCGTATCCCGCTGTGATGATAGAAGTGCCGGAGAAGTCGCTCCGGGTTCCCCTGGAGGTCTACTTCGCACCGGAAGATAAAGTCGCCAGCCGCCTGATCCCCGTCCTCTCCGCCGCGCGGGAGAGCGTGCGCTTTATGGCCTTCTCGTTCACCAGTTCAGACATCGCCGACGCGCTGATCGGCCTGGCCCGCCGCGGGGTCTCCGTGGAGGGCGTGGTGGAAGCGCGGGGCGCGGAGGCCGCGTACGCCCAGTACAACCGGCTGAGAGAGGCGGGCATCCCCGTCTGGAAGGACGGGAACCCGTATCTCCTGCACCACAAAGTGTTCATCCTGTCTCTTATACACATCT
>JAGHZG010000060.1 GCA_017743275.1 Chloroflexota bacterium
GCACCAAAAACCCTTGACGAAAGTCTTCTTTTCTGTTATAATATGTGCAAACCCAGCACAAAAGGCGGTTGAACGATTCAGTACCAGGCACTTTCCCGATGGATTCAGCGAACCTTTTCTCCTGAGACCGACAGGGCCTGAGGAAGTGCCTGGTACTTTTGTGTTTCTATGGTTCAGATAGACCTTTCCCCGCTCATCGGGGCGCGTCCGGGCGAGCGCCTCTCCTTCACTCTGGATGAAGGCCCTCAGCACCTGGATGACATCTCGGTGGCCTTCCTCCGGGGCCCCATTCAGTTCACTCGCGTCCAGGGCGGCATTCTGGTGGAAGCCCGGGTAGAAACCCGCGTGGAGATAGAGTGTGTCCGCTGCCTGGAACCATTTCCGTACGACACCGTCCTGGAAGTAGAGGAGACCATCGGATTGGGACGACCGCGCCCCGGAATCACGTATACCCTCACCGAGGAGGGGTGGTTTGACCCCCTGCCCCTGCTGCGGGAGCAAATCTGGGTCAATCTGCCGATGAAGCCGTTATGCCGCCTGGATTGCAAGGGCATCTGCCCGGAATGCGGTGCCAATCTCAATCTGGAACCCTGCCGCTGTGCGGAGGAGAGAGTAGACCCCCGACTGGCTCCCCTGGCTCAGTTTCTTAAGAAGTAGGGATTAAGGAGTAGGGAGTATGGATATATTGGAAGAACTGCTGGAGAAAGCGGAAGCCCAGGGGTACCTGGCGACCAGTGATATTCTGGACCTGTTGCCGGAGGCTGAAGGTTCTCCGGAGCAACTGGATGAAATCATCGCGCTGTTAAGCGAAGCGGGCATTGAGGTATATGATGAATTGCCCGCTCCGGAGACGGAAGACCTGGCCGAACTGGCCGGGGTAGACCTGGATGACCTGAGCGGGATTGCCGCCGACGATGCGGTAGGCCTCTACCTGCGGGAAATGGCGCGGGTGCCGTTGCTCTCCCTGGAGGAAGAGACCCATCTGGCCCACATCATAGAAATGGGGCGCGAGGCAGAACGGGTACTGGCCAACGACGGTACGGACCCGGTGGAGCGGGCCCGGTTGGAGGCGCTGGTGGAACAGGGCCGGGCGGCGCGCGAGCACCTGATCAAAGCCAACACCCGCCTGGTCGTCAGCATCGCGAAAAAATACATCGGCCGCGGTGTTCCCTTCCTGGACCTGATCCAGGAGGGGAATCTCGGTCTGATGAAAGCGGTGGAGAAGTTTGATTACCGACGGGGCTACCGGTTCAGCACCTACGCGACCTGGTGGATTCGTCAGACCATCAGCCGGGCCGTGGCCGATCAGAGCCGCACCATCCGCGTCCCCGTCCACATGTCCGACCGCATCCGTCGGCTCTACAAGACGGCCCAGCAACTGGAGCAGGAGTACGGTCGCCCACCGACCCCTGAGGAGATTGCTGCTGAACTGGACCTGGAGCCGCGCAAAGTGCAGTGGATGATGCGGGTCTCCTGGCGGCCGCTCAGCCTGGAGCACCCGGTGGGGGAGGAGGAAGACAACGAACTGGGGGCGTTCATTGAAGACGATTCCACTCCCACCCCTCCCCAGAGCGCGTACCAGAAGATGCTGGCGGAGAAGATAGAAGAGGTGCTTTCTACTCTCAACCCCCGGGAGGCCCGTATCCTGCGCCTCCGTTTTGGACTGGGTGGCAATCGCATTCACACCTTGGAGGAAGTGGGGCAGAAGTTCGGCCTGACCCGGGAGCGAATCCGTCAGATTGAGGGCAAAGCCCTCCGCCGGTTGCGTCACCCCCGCCGCAGCCGACAACTGCGGCAGTATCTGTAAATCAAACGTGCCAGGCACTTTCAGTGCCTGGCACGTTCGTTCCTACTCCCACCGAAACGTCCGCGCCGCGATAGCGCCTCCCACCAGCAGACACCCCACCAGCACCGCGACCTCTTTCCAGTGCTGGCTCCACGAATCGCCGAACCACAATCCCCGCATCAGCGTCACCACGTGGGTCAGCGGGATGTACTGGCCGACGGCCCGCACCTTCGCCGGCAGCACCTCCAGCGGTATAGTGGCCCCAGAGATGAACATCATCGGGAAGGCCAGCACCATCCCCACCGTCTGCGCGATGCGGGCGGTGGGAGCCAGACCGGCGATCAGATACCCCAGCGCGAAAAAGGCCGTCGTCCCCAGCAGGAAGCCCGCCAGCACGCTCAGGACGTTCCCCTCAAACCGGATATGGAAGATGGCCCTGCCGGTCAGGACCAGCAACAGGACGCCGATAAGCGTCATCAGGAGATAAGACGCGATGTCGCTGAGGATATAGGCCAGGGGATGGAGAGGGGTGGCCCGGAAGCGCCGCAGGACGCCGCTCTCCCGCGCCGCCGCCGCGCTGATGGGCAGGCCGATGAGCCCCACCGTGACAACGATGAGCCCGATGAAAGAAGGCACCCCGACGTCCATTGCCCCCCGTCCTCCATAAAAAGGGTTTGGTTTGTTGCCGTAGATGGCGCCGAAGAGCAGGAGCACCAGCGGCGCGTAGAAGATGGTGAAAAAAGTCGCGATGGGCTCCCGCAGATAGAGTTTGGCCTGAACCTGAAGCAGTTTCCAGAAACCGCGCATGTTTGCCCCCTTTTGAATTTTCAAGTATAATGACACCAGGAGCAAATCCGATGGCGAGGGAGACTGTCATCCAGGAATTAATTCAGAGAGCCGCTACGGTTCTGCCCGTCTCCGGCGAGGACCTGCTTCTCAGGGGAATCACCGCTGAAGCAGTAGAGCGCATTTTCGCTCTGAAGCGGGCAGCGGCCCGGCTACAGGCCAAATATGGCTCTATGGAAGCGCTGGAGCAGCGCATCCATGACGAGGGCGTCTCTCCGGATGACCACACGCTCTACACCGACCTCCTGGAATGGCGGGCTATCCGCTATGAGTTAAATGAATTGCTTCGCTTTCTGGAATCCGTTTGATGGTCTGGTACCGCCCGGTTCTCTTTTTGTTGCGCGTTCGGACTTTTCTTGGGCTTTGAATCCTTGAGTCCACTGCAAAAACGAACCGCAGAGAACGCAGAGAGCGCAAAGATTTCCTGTATATTTTGATGGACTCTCCACTGCAACTTCTGAGCCCGGATCGCGCCCGTCAAATGGTGGAACTGGCCGAGCAGGCCCGGCGGCAACTGGAACGGTTCGCCGGTCAGCCGGTCCGGTACGATGCTACCGCGCTTCAATTGCTGGACGAATGGATTGAGCGCACCCCGTCCCCTCCCCGTCCGCTCCAGATTCTCTGGGTGGCCTTCCTCGGCGAGGTCTTTCGCCGACGCCACAACGGGGAATGGGCCATCCACCGGAGTGACGGCGGACAACTGGCCGTCATCTGCCCCACCGAACGGGGGACACTCCACCCCGTGGATGTGGCCGCGCAGGTGAGCCGCCGCATCGCAGGCGGCATCGCCGAATCTCTGGCCCTCTACTACGTCCGCCAGAGCATCCTCCTGCGGGAGCACGAAGACATTGCCTGATAGACGACCGACCACGGACGACGGACGACGGACGACAGACCACTGACCACCGACCACAGACCACTGACCACAGACCACAGACCACGGACCACAGACGACGGACCATCTGTGCCCTGCGACTTGCGCCCCTGCTCCCTGCGACGTGCGACCTGCGACCTGCGACCTGCGACATGCGACATGCGACGTGCAACGTGCGACCTGCTGGCCCTCTTTCTTCTCTCCGCCGCCGCCCTGGCCTTTGAGGTCAACCTGACCCGCCTCTTTTCCGTCGCTCAGTTCTACCACTTCGCCTTCATGACGGTCAGTCTGGCCCTGCTGGGCTTCGGCGCCAGCGGGACTTTCCTGACCCTGGCCGGGGGCATTATCCGCCGCCCCGCGCGGGCCCTCTCCCTCCTGGGATGGGGGTTTGCTCTCACTGCCGTCGGGTCCTACGGGCTGACGCTGGCGCTCCCCTTTGACTCCTTCCGCGTCGCGCTGGACGCCTGGCAGTGGGGTATCCTGGCCCTCCACTACGTGGCCCTCTCCCTTCCCTTCTTCTGCGCCGGGGCGGCGACAGGCCTGCTCCTTTCCCTCCAACGGGGCAGAGTGGGCCAGACCTACGCGGCCAACCTGGCCGGATCAGGTCTGGGATGCCTGCTGGCGGTGGTTCTTCCATCCCGCACAGGTGCCGAGGGCATGGTGCTCCTGACCGCCGGGCTGGGCGGGCTCTCAGCCCTCCTCTTCTCCCGGCCCCGCTGGCCCGGCGCACTCCTCCAACTGGCCGCCGTGGGGGGACTCTGGCTGACGGCCTTCCATCTCCCGCCCGTCCTGGAAATCCGCCTTTCCCCCTACAAGGGCCTCTCCTACGCCCTCCTGTACCCGGATAGTCGCCTTCTCTTTCGCGCCTGGAACGGTATCTCGCGGGTGGACGTGGTGGAATCTTCCCTCATCCGAAGTCTCCCCGGACAGGGCATCGCCTGCCGGGGACAGCCACCGCCTCAGCGGGCGCTCTTCGTGGACGGGGACGACCTCAGCCCCATCACCCACGTCACGGACCCGGCGGAACTGGCCCCGCTGACCGATTGTCTGCTGACCGCGCTGCCGTACCGCCTGCGGCCCGGGGCCCGGACGCTGGTCCTGGACCCGCGCGGCGGCTGGGATCTCTGGGTCGCGCTGGCAGAGGGGGCGCGGTCGGTGACGGCCGTGGAGATGAAGCCGCTGGTCGTCGCCGCCGTCCGCGCGCAGGGGGACTGGGCGGGGAACCTCTACGACCGCCCCGATGTGACCCTCTTTGTGGAGGACGGGCGGGCCTTCCTGGCTCGCGCAGGCCTGGAGTACGACGTCATCCTGATGGCCCTGTCGGCCCCGTACCACCCCGTCACCTCCGGCGCCTACAGTCTGGCGGAGGATTACCGCTATACGGTGGAGAGTTTCGTCGCCGCGATGCGCCGTCTGACCGACGGGGGCCTGTTCGTGGTGGTCCGCTGGGCCCAGTCGCCGCCCTCCGAGGAAGTGCGAGCCTTCGCTCTGGCGGTGGAGGCGGTGGAGCGGACCGGCGGAGACCCGGCGCGGAGTCTGGTCGCCCTGCGCAGTTACAACCAGGTGCTCATCCTGGCCCGCCGGGGCCCCTTCACCCCTGGGGAACTGGCCGCCATCCGGGCCTTCGCGGCTGCCCGCTCCCTGGACCTGGCCTACGCGCCCGACATCCGCCCCGAGGAGGCCAACCGCTACAACGTGATGCCTACCCCGGAGCACTATCTGGCCTTCGTTGGGTTGATGGAGGCCGAAGACCGCGCCCGCTGGCTGGCCGACTATCCCTTTGACGTCGCGCCGCCCCCCGACGATCGCCCGTTCTTCGGCCACTTCTTCCGCTGGCGGCAGGTGCCGGAGGTACTGGCGATGGCAGGGCACGTCTGGCAGCCGTTCGGCGGGGCGGGGTATCTGGTGCCGCTGGCGCTGTTGGGGATTGCCGTCGTCGCAGCGGGCGCGTTGATCCTCCTGCCGCTGGCGGGGCGGCAACCGCAACGGGGACAACCGCAACGAGGGCAACCGGTAGGGGCAGGCCTTGCGCCTGCCCCTGCGGGGCAACCGCAAGGGTTGCCCCTACGGTTGGCCCCCTTCGCCTTTCTGGGGCTGGGCTTTATGCTGGTGGAAATCCCCTTGCTGCAGCGGTTTATTCTGTTCCTGGGACACCCGGCCTACGCGATGGCCGGGGTGCTGGGGGCGCTGTTGCTCTTCTCTGGACTGGGGAGTTTCCTTTCGGCGCGCGTCTCCCCGCAGCGAGCGCTGGAGAGGGTAATGGGGGTGGTTGTCCTCTACGGTCTGGGGATGCCGTTGCTTTCGGAGCCGTTGCTGGGGATGCCCTTCTGGGCGCGCGCGGCGGTGACGGTCCTGGGGCTGGCCCCGCTGGGGTTGGTGATGGGGATGCCCTTCCCGCGCCTGCTGGGGGCCCTGCAGGAGCGAGAACCGGCCCTGGTGCCCTGGGCGTGGGGGGTCAACGGGGCGCTGTCGGTCGTCGCGTCCATCCTGGCGGCCCTGATGGCCCTCTCCTGGGGCTTCCGGGCCGTGCTGGTCGCCGGAGCGGCGGCCTATCTGGGCGCGCGGCTCACTTCGGCCTGGGCGTGGCAGTCTCCTGCATCCGACGCTGCTGAACCCCCGACCCGGTGAGGGGGACGAAGGCCACGCCGCCGTAGTTATAAGCCTTCAGTTCCCCGTCCGGCTGCTTGACCAGTTTCCAGAGCACCTGATACCCGCCTGGCGGCCCGACGGGGATGACCATCCGCCCGCCCACGGCCAGTTGCTCCACCAGTGGCGGGGGGATGTGGTCCGGCGCGGCCGTTACGATGATGGCGTCAAAGGGAGCGTACTCCGGCCAGCCGTAGTAGCCGTCCCCTTGCTTGCAGGTTACTTTGTAGCCCAACTCCCTCAGCCGCTCCTCCGCGCTGCGGGCCAGTTCGGGGATGATCTCTACCGAGTAGACCTCCACTCCGGGGATGGAGGCCAGGACGGCGGCCTGGTAGCCGGAGCCGGTACCCACTTCCAGCACCCGGTCGCCCGGCTTCAGGTCCAGCAGTTCCGTCATCAGGGCCACAATGTAGGGCTGGGAGATGGTCTGGCCGAAGCCGATGGGCAGCGGATAATCTCCGTAGGCCTGAGGGCGTTCCTCCTCCGGCACGAAAAGGTGGCGGGGGACGGTGCGCATCGCCTCCAGCACCCGTTCGTCCCGAATTCCCCGGGCTTGAATCGTCTCAATCACCATTCGCTCCCTCATAGCGGCATAGCGGGCGTCATCCACCGGCGCAGCGGTCGGCGACGGAGCGGGCGGGCTCCCCGGCCGGCACGCGGGGGTCAGCAACAGGAACAGGATGCAGATAATACGTTGAATAATCTTCGGGTATAGACCCCATCCCTGGTATCGTGTATTCAAGAACGATTCGGCTCTCACGGCCTCATCTCTTCGGGCATTCGCTGAACGACTGACTTGGCCAGCAAGAAGGTCTCTTCCGCTTCGTCTCAACCGGGTTCCAGAACATCGCCTGGATACCGGAACTCTATGGCGGAGTCAGGACCTCGGCCATCCGTTTCCATACTCCAAACTCCGGCTCTGATGGAAGGCAGAGGCTAATGCTGACCCCTAACCCATGAATCATCGTCCCTCCAGTTTGGCGACGAAGGTCTCCAGGGTGTCGGAGCCGCGAATGCGGATGCGGGGGAGAGTGTACAGGTCCTCACGGGTATGGATGCGGCCGTGCTGGGTCGTTACAGCCCCCCAGTATCCGGCAGAGCGGAGCACGGCAATCACACTGGCATCGTACTGACCGGACGGATAGCAGAAGAACCGCACCGGACGGCCGGTGTGGTACTCCACGGCCTCCTTGATCCCCAGAATCTGATAGACCAGGAACTCGTAGGACTTGCCGCGCAGGTCCACGTGATCCCGTCCGTGCCCCTGAATCTCCATTCCGGCGTCCGCCATCTCTTTCATCATTGCCCAGGTCAGATATTGTGGACTTTCGTAATGGGCGGGCGTTGCCAGGACGAAGAATGTCCCCGCGAATCCGTACTTTTGCAGGAGGGGGAAGACGACGGTATAGGCGTCCCGGTAGCCGTCATCAAAGGTCAGGATGACGGGTTTCTCCGGCAGGGGTCGCCCTTCCGTCAGGTAGAGGTACAGGTCGGTCAGAGTGACGGTGCGGTATCCAGCCTCGGCCAGGTACTGCAACTGGGCCTCAAACATTTCGGGACGGACGGTCAGGTCCCGCCGGATGCGGTCTGCGTTGGGCGGCGGGTCCTCTACATAATGGTACATCAGAATAGGAACTTCGGCAAAATCCGGCAGAGGTCCAGGGGT
>JAGHZG010000061.1 GCA_017743275.1 Chloroflexota bacterium
ATCTGGCAGAGGTCCTCTCCGCCGAAGGGTACGACCCGGTAGTGCTGGAATCCGCGCCGGGGCGGGGGAACGTCGTCGCCCGCTACCGGGGGAGTGGCGAGGCTCCGCCACTGTTGCTCCTCTCCCACCTGGACGTGGTGCCCGCGGAGCCGGAGAAGTGGGAGCGCGACCCCTTCGGCGGCGAGTTGGTGGACGGTTACGTCTGGGGGCGCGGGGCGCTGGATATGAAGTTCGCCACCGCGATGCAACTGGCGACGATGCTCCTTCTGGCCCGCCAGAAACCGCCCCTGAAGCGGGACGTCATCTTCGCCGCCACCGCCGACGAGGAGGCCGGCGGTGTCTACGGCATCGGGTACCTGATAGACCATCATCTGGAGAAAATCCGGGCCGAATATGCGCTGACGGAGTTCGGCGGCTTTCCCCTCGGCCTGGGCGGGAAGCGCATCTATCTCTGTCAGACGGCGGAGAAGGGCATCTGCTGGGTGCGCATGCGGGCCCGGGGGACGCCGGGGCACGGCTCCGTCCCCCATCGGGATAACGCCGTGGTCAAACTGGCGGAGGCCGTGGCGAAACTGGGGCGGGCGTCCCTCCCCTTCCACCGCACCGACGCGGTCGCCGGAATGGTGGAGGGAATGGCCGCCGCGCTGGGGGGAGCGCGCGGCGCGGTCCTGCGGGGCGTCCTCCACCCGACGCTGAGCGCCTTCGTCCTGCGCCGGGTCATCCGGGACCCGCAGCAGGTGCACTATTTCCACGCGCTGCTGCACAACACCGTCTCCCCGACCGTCCTGCGGGCCGGGAGCAAGACCAACGTCATCCCGTCGGAGGCGGAGGCGGAACTGGACGGGCGGATTCTCCCCGGACAGGACCTGGACTCCTTCCTGGCGGAGGTGCGGGCGGTCGTCGGGGACGGATTTGAGTTTGAGCCCATCATGATCGCGCCGCCGGTAGCGGCGGACTCCCGGACCCCGCTCTTTGCGACGATGGCGGAGGGGCTGCGGCGGCACGACCCGGAGGCGGTGGCGGTGGTGCCGATGATGGTCACCGGCGGGACCGACGCCAAACATCTGGCGCGGGTCGGCATCCCCTGCTACGGCTTCACCCCCATCCAATTGCCGCCGGAGATGGACTTCATGCAGATGATTCACGGCCACAACGAACGGGTGCCGGTGGACGGCCTGGCCTTTGGCGTCCGGGTGCTGTATGAGGTGGTAATGGAATTTTGCCAGAAATGACTCCACTGCAAAAAGGTTCTTTATCGCAGAGACCGCAGAGTACGCAGAGCAATATTAAAGAAAGTCTCTGCGCTCTCCACGTTCTCTGCGATGAGTTTTTGCAGTGAACTCAGAAATGAAAAGACTATGCGAGGAGGCATCCCTATGGAGTGCAAACAGGAGCGCAACCTGACCCGCTGCACCTGTACCTACGAACCCTGCCCCCGCAAGGGGCTCTGCTGTGAGTGCATCGCCTACCACCTGAGCCACGACGAACTGCCGGGGTGCGTCTTCCCGCCGGAGGCGGAGCGCACCTACAACCGCTCCAAGCGGTACTTCGCCCAGATTTACGGCAGGCGGTGAAGGTGACTCGTCGCCCTGGAGATCGTCTGAGGCACGGAACATATGAAAAACCAGTGGCCCGGCATCCTTGTCGTCGTTGTGTACTTCCTGACCAGCCTGGTCTACAACGCGACCGTTCCGCTCTGGGAGACTCCTGACGAGGTCGGGCATTTTGGGTATGTGGAAGTCCAGTTTGAGGACCAGTTTCTGCTACGGGGATATTGAGGTAAAGCAACGTCCGAGTCAGGTTACGGTTGTTCTCTACTGGGAGGCTCTGCGCCAGCCCGATTTTGATTATTCTGCCTTCGTCCACCTGATGGAGGGAGACCGGTTAATCGGGCAGCGCGACCATCCTCCAGGCAGCACCCTTTCCCGCCCCCCCGTCACCTGGCAGGCCGGAGAATTGATCATAGATCCCCATCCGGTGCCGATTCCCCTGAATTTCTCGGGAAAAGTAGAAATAAGAGTTGGCATATACAACTGGATGACAGGGGAACGGCTTCCTGTCATCCGGGAAGGCCAGCCTGTTGGGGATTGGATTTTGCTTTCAGAAGTGCTGATCAACCCAATTCCCCGTTGGCTTCTTTGGGCGGCCGTTCTGGCGGCATTAGCGATACTGGCCTGTCTCGGACTTTGGGCTGTCCGGAAGCAGCGGGGTCGGGAGGACTGCTGAATGAAGGCAAAAAGGCTGCCCCGGATCCTTCGTGGAGATTGGGCAGGGGGGCTCCTGCTGGCCCTCTTTGCGGCCCTCTTCTTCTGGCCTCTGTGGATTGCTGGATACCGCTTCCCGAAAGGAAGTGGTGACTTGTGGGGCCAACTCTATCCGGTCTGGTCCTTCGTCGCCGAATGGGTGCATCGGGGTATCTTCCCTCTCTGGAACCACCGGATGATGGGCGGCGACCCCATTCTGGCGGAGGGGCAGTACGGCCTCCTCAATCCCATCAACTGGCCCCTGTTTCTGTTCTATCCGATTCCGGAGTGGCTGGTGCTTCTACGGGGGGCCCTCTCCCTGTGGCTGGCGGGAACTGGCCTCTACCTGTATCTGCGCCGTTCTCCCCTCTGGCGTCTGGGGCGGGCTGCTGCGCTGACGGGGGCGGTGGCCTATATGTTTTCGGACCCGTTCATCGTCCACCTGGGCCACCCCCAGTTCAACGACGCGATGGCATGGCTGCCCTGGGCCTTTCTGGGAGTAGACTGGGCGGCCCGCCAGCGGCGGGCCATCGCTGCTGCGGCGCTCCCGGTGGCAATGCTCCTGCTGGCGGGCCACGGGCAGGCGTCGCTCTACGGGGCCATCGCGGTGGGGCTATATGCCATCTGGCAGGTCGCAGAGGGAGGCTGGCCGGAGGGCCTGCGGCGGTTGGGTCGGCTGGCCCTGGCCGGTGGAATCGGCATCGCCCTGGCGGCTCCCTATCTCCTCCCCGGCCTGGAGCGGCTTCCCTTTACCGAACGAGCAGGAGTACCCCTGGAACAGCGAGGAGGATACGAATTCCCTTCAGCGATGATCATAGACTTTCTGACTCCGCTGTTCCACGGAAGAGGGGTGGCTCAGTTCTGGCTAACCCCGGAACGGTTAGAGAGTGGGTATGTGGGAGCCATCGCGCTCTTTCTGGCTATCCCTGGCCTGCTGGGAAATCTTCGCTCCCGCCGCATATGGTTCCCGGCCGGACTCGGTGCGCTATCTTTTGCATTTGCGCTGGGCCATCAGGGCCCGGTTTACCCCTTACTGGTCCGATTCCCCTTCTTCTCCGAATCCTGGAAGACCGCACGCGCGATCTACCTGGTCTCGTTTGCGCTGGCCATTCTGGCGGCCTCCGGGATGGACCGGATAACCCGGGCATCCCGCCGGGCTGTGTGGCTCTGGGTGACCGGGCTGGCCCTGATCGGTCTCCTGCTGTGGCTGGGAGCCCCGCGATGGGCACTGGCAGCTCCCGACGTCCATCCCCGCCTCCGCGCGCTGACTGGCCTGCGCTTTGCTGCTCTGCTGGCGGGGGCCTCCGCCCTCCTGGGCTGGGCCACCTCTCGGGGCCGCCTCTGGGGCCGGGCCGGCATGGTCCTCCTGCTCTTGGCGGAACTGGTCGCCTTGGGAGCCCTGGTGGAGACAGAGCCCACCCCCAGGCCCGACACGACCCACGCCGCCGCCCTGGCTTTCCTGCACTCTGACCCCAACTGGTTCCGGGTGGACGTGGACCCGATTGTGCACGGGTTCTTGCCGCCCGTCTTTCTGCAAATGGACGGGTTTGAGGTTCCCCAGGGCACCGGCAATCCGATGGAACTGCGGGAGTTTAACATCCTGCGCTGGCGAATCCCCTCGGTCACCCACCCCGCCTACCGGATGCTGGGCGTCAAGTACCTGATCGTCCCCAAAGGCGCCCCGCCCGGCGGCGAGGGCATCTGGCCCGTCTTCGTGGATGACCCCCTGGTGGACATCCACCTGAACACCCTGGCCCTCCCCCGCGTCTGGCTGGTCTACCGGACGGAAGTGGTGGGGAGTTACGGCGAAGCACTGGAGCGGGTGCTGGATGAGAACTTCCGCCCCGAAGAAGTTGCTATCGTCCAGAACGGCCCCCATCTGAACGGGACCGGCCAGGGGAAAATTGAAGTGGGCTACTATGGCCCCAACGACGTGGTCCTGCACGTGGAGACGGACGCGCCGGCCCTGCTGGTCCTCTCCGATACCTTCTATCCCGGCTGGCGCGCGACGGTGGACGGTACACCGGTTCCCATCTACCAGACCAACGCGGCCCTGCGGGGGGTTCCGGTGCCCGCCGGGGCCCACCGGGTGGAGATGCACTTCCGGCCCCGAACCCTGCAGATCGGGTTAGGGCTGGCTGCGGCGGGGGGACTGGCGTGCCTCGCCCTCTGGTGGATGGAGCGACGACGGCGATGAAACGTATCCGTTGGCCGGCTCTTCTGCTTCTCCTTGTGGCCTGGGCGCTGCGGACGGCCACTCTCACCCTTCAGAGTATGTGGATTGACGAGGTGATGGCCCTCTACTTCACGCGCGGGACTTTCGCCGAGACCCTCCATACCATCGTCCGTCCGGAGCACAACGGCCCGCTCTACTACCTCTTGCTCTTCTGGTGGCGACACCTGGTCGGAGACTCGGACTTCGCCGTCCGGTACCTCTCCGTCCTTTTCTCCGTCCTGACCATCCCCCTGCTCTACCAATTGGCCCGGCGGCTGCTGACGGAGCGGACGGCGGTTCTGGCCCTCTGGCTGGCCGCCTTCTCGCCGTTCACCCTCTGGTTCGCTCAGGAAGCAAAGATGTACGCCCTCCACATGTGGGCGGCAACGGCCTCCACGCTGGCCCTGCTGGAGGCGTTCCGAAAAGGCCGCTGGTGGCGCTGGGCCACTTATGCCCTCCTGCTCTCCTCCACCCTCTACAGCCACTTCTTCGGCGGATTCCTGGCCCTGGCTCAAGTCGCGATGAGCGGCATCCTGGGCTGGAAGCAGTGGCGGCGCTGGCTGGCCTATAGCCTGACGATGTCCCTCCTGGCACTGGCCCACACCCCCCTGCTCCGGTTCGCCTGGAACGTGGTCCGCTACTATCAGCCCCAGGACATCTGGCGGTACTTCGTCCCGCTGAAAGACATCGCCCGGGACCTGCTCGGGCAGTACTTCTACCGGCTATCCTACCTGGAAGTCAACCCCTGGCTCCTTTCGCTGCCAGCGGTCTTCCTGATATGGGGCATCCTGGCATTGATCCGCCTCCGCCGAAGGGACGCCTGGATTCTGCCCGTCCAGGCCCTGCTGCCCGTGCTGGTCTTCTACCCGATTTCGTTCCGGGCCCCGGTCTACTCGGCCAAATACCTCTCGGCCATCGCCCCTGCTGTCCTGATTCTGGCGGCATGGGGGATAGAGCGGATGGCCCGCCTCTGGCGGCCGCTGGGCATCGGACTCGCCGTCCTGGGGCTCCTGATGGTCAACGGCCTGGTGCGCGACCTCACCGACCCGGCTGTCCAGCGGGGAGACTGGCGCTTCATCGCCCGCTACGTGGAGACCCATGAGGGGCCCAACGACATCGTGGTCATCTCCGCCTTTTACTGCGACCACGCCTTTCGGCGATATTATCACGGGCACTCGGCCATATTTCCCTTTGAGGCCAACCCCTACGAGCCGGAATTCATTTATCAGGGACTGCCGGAGCAGTACGACCGGATGTGGCTGATCCTCCACCACGACCAGGCAATGGCACCGGGGAACCGGCTGATAGAGGCTGCCGATGCGATGTTTCCCCGCATCACCGAACAGTACCCCAACGCCGGGCAGATCACCATGATCGCCTACCAGTTGCGGCCCACCGTCCCGGCGCTCCCGGAGGGAGCCCGGACCCTGCAGGTCTGCTTTCAGAACGGCCTCTGTCTGGCGGGTTATCAGGTGGACGCGACGGCGCTCCCGGCCACCGAGAACCTCTCCCACCCCCCCAGCAACTGGCTGCACGTGACCCTCTACTGGCAGCGGACGGACGCCTTTGACGGCGTCCGCTTCCGCCCGCTGGTCCGGCTGATAGACAGTTCCTTCAACGTCTGGGGCGGGAATATGGACCGACACCCCGACCTGCTGGACCACTACCCGCCGGAGAACTGGCCCACCGACCGCCTGGTGGAGGCCCACTATGACCTAAACCTGAATCCGGTGACGCCTCCTGGACATTACCGTCTGGAGGTCAGCCTGGCGGTCAACGGGGACGAGAACCAGCGGGTCCCACTGGTGGACCCGCCGCCAGGGATGCCCCCTGACCGCTGGGTGTTTGAAGACATTCGCATCCTCCCGTAACGATGGCGCCCGCAAACCGTCCGGCATCTTCCCGGCTCAGTCCATACCTGGCAATAACCGCCATCCTGCTGGTCGGTGCGTTCCTCCGGTGGATTCACCTCGCGCCCCTTTCCGACATGCTCAGTTACGACGAAGCATACTACGGCCTGGATACTCTCTCCCTTATAGAATCCCCCCGGCTGACCCCCTTTCTTCCGGCCAATCTGGGACGGCAAAGCCTGTGGTGCTACGTCCTGATTCCCTTCGTCGCGGTCTTCGGGGCTCATCCCTTTGCCCTGCGGCTGGCAGCGGGATTCGTGGGCATCCTGACCGTCGCCGCCGTGTACCGGCTGGGGAAGAGACCCTAACGCCCCGAGCGGCCCGCTGGGCGGCTCTGGCTTTCTGTGTCGCCGGATGGCCGGTCCACCAGAGCGGCCTGGGGATGCGGGCTGTCCTCTGGCCCCTGATCGGCACCCTGGCCTTCGCGTCTCTGATGCAGGCCCGCCGCACCGACCGGATGACCCTCTGGGCAGAGGCCGGAATCTGGGTGGGCCTCCTCTGGTATACCTACTTCTCGGCGCTTCTGTGGATTCTCTACGCGGGACTTCTGCTCATCGGATGGCTGTTCGGGAAGACGAACCGGCGCCGGGGACTGATAGTCGCTCTGCTGGTAGGCGCGCTGGTCTCGCTCCCGATGCTGGTGTACGGCTACTATCATCCGCAGGATGTCCTGGGACGCCCCCAGGGGGTGCGGGTCTCCAGCCTGGCCGAACTGGCCGACACCGCGCGGGCATGGGCCCGGGTCTGGTTCTCCCCGGCCGACGACCCGGGCCGTTATAACCCCCTCTGTCCGGTAGTGGATGCCGGCCTGGCCGCTTTCTTCGTCATCGGGTTGCCTGCCCTCTGGTGGGCCGTCCGCAGGAGATGGCAGGCGGCGTGGCTTCTGGGGCTGGTCCCGGTCTCCCTCCTCCCCTCTCTCCTGAGCCGGGATGCCCCCCACTTTCTGCGTGCGGCGGGCCTGACTGTCCCGGTCGCGCTGATCGTGGGGGCCGGGGCCTGGGGACTGGAACGGTCCCTGCGCCGCGTTCGGCTCCAATCCCTGGCGACCCCGCTCCCCGTGGCGCTCATGCTTCTGACGGCCATCCTCACCGTTCAGGGTACTGTCCGCTGGCTCCGCCACCCCTACGTCTTCCTGCTGATGGAACAGCACGTGAATCAAGGGGCAAATTTCATCCGGACCGCTGTCCCGAAGGACACACCCGTCTACTTCTCCCCATTCTACCCCTCCCATCCGGTGGTCTCATTCCGCCGGGCCGACCTGGCCCCCCGCCCTGTCGGCGCCTTTGACAGCCATCTCTGTATGGTGGTCCCGAACCGACCCGCCGTCTACGTCTCCGTCACCCTCTACGAGCCGGACTTCCAGCAGAAACTCTCCCGCTGGGCCGACACCTCCGTCCTCTTCCAGGACCCGGGTGCCAGCCCTCCGCGCTACGCCGTCTTCCAGGCCG
>JAGHZG010000062.1 GCA_017743275.1 Chloroflexota bacterium
CCAACCAGAATTCGCTAAAATTATACATAATGTCTTAAACAAACGCAATTGGTATTAATCATATCCAACAACCCATTTCGCGCAATCTCTTTCTTTTTATATCTTAAAATATGCCATTGTCAACGTAGTTACGGCACTGGGCTTTTCTTCCTGCCGATGGGCGGGTGACCCTCTTGACAAATGGCCCGTTGTGAATAAAATAGAAGTACACCAACGAAAAGGAGGGCGCTATGGAACGCAATGAAGGGACCGTGGACCGCATCATTCGGGCCGTACTGGCCGTCATCTTCCTGGTAGCAGGGCTGGGCCCACTGCAGGGGCTGCAGGGGGCCGTCCTGGGCATCATCGTGGCCGTTGTCGGCCTGATCCTGGCCTTCACGGCCGCCACCGGCTTCTGCCTGATCTACAAACTGCTGGGTATTTCCACGACGAGGACATGCAAGTAAACAAGGATACAAGTAGACAAGGGGGAAATTAATATGGAATGGGATACTCCGTTGGGGATATTGCGGCGCGGCATGAGTCTGGAGCGGGACGGTTACCGCTTCTATATGCTGGCCGCTGAACGAGCGTCGGACGAGCGGGGGAGGCGGATGTTCCTGGACCTGGCCCGGCAGGAGGAGAGCCACCTGCGGCTCCTCCTGGCCGAGTACCGGTCTCTGGAGGCCGGGCAGGGCTGGCTTCCCTATGAAGTGGCAATGAAGGCGGACTTTCCGCTGGACCCGGCCAACCCGGACCTGCCCGGCGAAGAACCGCCCGACCCGATGCCCGTCTTCACCCCCGACCGCCCCATCTCGCTGGAGGGGGACATCGCCGCGCTGGAGTTTGGCCTGGAGACGGAGCGCATCTCGCGGGAACTGTACGCCCGGGCGGCCGAGGAGGCCGCTGACCCCCGCGCGGCCGAAGCCTACCGGTTCCTGACCCGGCAGGAAGAGGCCCACTACCGGCTTCTGCAGGACACCCACGAATACCTGACCCAGAACCAGACCTGGTGGGACCCCTTCCAGAAGCCGTTCTTTACGGGCTGACCGCGAAGGCAGGGGAACAGGACACGGATTTTAACAGATGGGCACAGATAGGAATCCGTGAGAATCCGTGCCTTCCGTGTCCATCCGTGTCCTATTCAACAGCACACGGATGGACACGGATTTTAACGGATGGGCACGGATAAAAATCTGTACCATCCGTGCCAACCCGTGTCCCGTTTATTGTTCGTGTCTTTCGCGCCGGATGAACCGTCCTCTCCCTCGCCGACCGACAAACTGCCCCTCCCGAACCACCATCTGCCCCCGCGAGAAGACCATGTGCACCCGTCCCTGGACCCGCATCCCCTCGTAGGGGGTGTATCCGGCGAGGTGATGCAGGTCAGCGGCGCGGATGGTCCCCTCCGGGCGCGGGTCGTAGAGGACGATGTCGGCGTCGGCGCCGGGGAGCAGGGCCCCCTTGCGCGGCCAGAGCCCCCAGACCTGGGCCGGACGGGCCGAAAGGAGCGCCACCAGTTGGGGAAGCGTCAGCCGCCCCGCCGCCACGCCGTACGTGTACATCAGCGGCAGGAGCGTCTCCATTCCGGGCAACCCGCCGGGGGTGCGGGTGAAATCGTCCACCTCCGTCTTCTGGGCCTGGGTATAGTCGCAGTGGTCAGTGGCAATGAAGTCAACATCCCCACCGGTGACCCGGTCCCACAAACGCTCCGGCTCCCCGGGGGCCCGCAGCGGGGGTTGAAGGATGTAACGCCACGGCTCCGGCCCCTCGTACCGACGGGCATCCAGCAACAGGTACTGGGGACAGGTCTCACAGGTCACCTCCTGCCCCTCCGCCCGGGCCCGCACCACCGCCTCCACCGAATCGGCCACAGAGCAGTGGACGATGTGGACCAGGCAGCGGGCCGCCGCGGCCAGAAAGAGCACCCGTCGGACCGCCTCCACCTCTGCCAGCGCGGGACGGGCCTGGCCGTGGTACCGCCAGGACGTCTTCCCCTCCGCCACCAGCGCCTGGGTCCGGGCCGTCACCAGCGCGTCGTTTTCACAGTGGACCAGGGGGCGAATCCCCAGGTGGGCCATGGTCTCCATCAGGCGCAGAATGGTGGCATCGTCGGCATAATAATTGGGCCGGTACGTGGTGTAGAGTTTGACGCTGGTGGTTCCCAGTTCCACCAGGTCCGCCAGTTCCCCCTCCCGGCCCGGCGGCAGGTCGGTGACCATCACGTGGAGGGCGTAGTCTATCACCGCGTCCCGCGCCTCCTCCCACCGCGCCTCCACCGCCTGCCGGAGACTCTGCCCGGGGAACTGGGTGGCGAAATCCACCACCGTGGTGACCCCGCCGCAGGCGGCGGCGCGGGTGCCGATGTACCAGTCATCAGGGGTGCGGTAGATGCCGGTGTCCAGCGCGATGTGAGTGTGGCTGTCTATGACGCCCGGCAGGACCAGCATCCCCTGCGCTTCCACGACGACCGTGTCGGGGGCCGTCGGCAGGCCGTGCCCCACCGCCTTGATCCGCTCCCCCTGAATCAACAGGTCCGCCTCCAGTACCCCCTCCGGGGTGACCAGCGTCCCGCCCTGAATGAGGACTGTCTGCGAAGAATACGGTTTCATGGCTCCCCCAGTATCTGTACCACCAGCCGACGGTTGCGCGGCCGGGTGTCAAAGTCGCAGAAGACCACCTGCTGCCATGTCCCCAGCGTCAGACGGCCGTCCACGAACGGAACGGTGATAGACGGCCCCATCAGCGCCGCGCGGATGTGGGCATGGCCGTTATCGTCTCCCCAGCGCAGGTGGTGACGGTACGGGCGGTCCGGCGGGACGATTTTGTCCAGCACCTGCTGCAGGTCGGCGACGACACCGTCTTCGTACTCTATCGTCGTCAGGGCGCCGGTGGAGCCGGGGCAGAAGACGGTGACGATGCCCGACCGCAGCCCGGATTCCCGCACCAATCGGGTCACTTCGGCGGTGATGTCCCGGACATCCCCGTTTCCCTGGGTAGAAAGGGACAACTCCCGGGTGACGACCATGTTCACCCTCCCACTTCCATCGGGAGCATGATCAGCCGCACGATATTCAGCAATATCTCCCGCCAGGCAGGGGGAACCGTTGCCACCAGGAACGCGTAGAGGCCCACGAAGGCCAGCAGGAGCAGGCCGATAAGGGCGTCCTCGCGGCCTGGCGGCAGGCGGTGAGCGGTCCGGACCGCCTGGATCAGAAGAGCAACCGCGTACAGAAAGAGAACGCCGCCCACGGCCGCCATCGCCCAGGTCTGAGGAACCTGGGGGACCAGCAGGGGGACCACCCAGCCAATGACGCTGAGGATACCGGCAATGGGCATCCAGCCAGAAATGGCCACCGCGATGAGGTAGTAGTGGACCCGCGCCGGAGCCACGCCGCCCCGGGAGCGGGCAATACCCTCCGTGATGATGCCCAATCCGATCCAGGCGACCAGAGCCCCGGCCAGCAGGCGGACCAGGTCATTCACAAACGCCACCGAGAGCAGGTTGACCATTGCAAACGTCAGGCGTCCGGGCGCAAAGAAGGCCAGCAGCAGGGTGCCCGTCCAGCGCGCCAGGGTCAGCGCGACGACGCCCAGCGCGATGCTCATTATGGACCGGAGCGGCGAGGCCAGAGCAACCTCGGGGGCGAAGGCCAGGTCCGGGTCCAGAATGGCGGCGCCGACCCAGGGGCGGGCCAGCGAGGAGCGGCGGGGGCCCTGAAGTTCCTCCCGCACCATCTGCCTCACATCCACCCGTTGCAGCGGGGCCCCGCAGCGGCTGCAAATGTACGCCCAACCCGGGTTCCGTTGTCGGCAACGGGGGCACTGCTGAGCGGGCAGCCGGTCCAGAGGCGTCCGGTCGTCCTCCAGACCGGCCATCCAGGGAGCGCGGGCGGCCAGGTACTCGTACCCTTCCCGCAGGTGAGCGAGGAAAGAGAGTCCGGAGCGGGCAAAAGAGTTGGAGGGGTTAATCTTCAGGACGCGCTGAAGACACTCCCGCTGAGCCTCAATACCTTCCACGACGGCGCTCAGCCAGAGCCAGGCCCGCTCGTTATTGGGGTCCAGCGCCACCGCCTGGCGCAGGATTTCCTCCGCCTCCTCTTTCCGTTCCGCGCGGGCTGCCGCAATCCCCTGCTCTACCAGTTCGTAGGCCTCTTTCTGCTCCTTCGGCTTCTTCATCTTTGCCCCCGGCTTTAAGAGTACACCCATTATACCATCGGAGCAGAGCCTGGGCAAAACAGCAATGGGTCACGGGCGTATCCCAATTTCGTCGGGCATGGCCGCTCTGTAGGACAACTGCTCGCAGTTGTCCTACAATCTTGGGACACACCCATAGGTCACTTTCCCGTTTTGTGGTATAATCTATCCCTGCAGACTCACAGAGGCACTGCCATGCTGGTATTTGACCTGGAAACGCAACACACCTTTGACGAAGTGGGCGGGCGGGCCCATACCCGCCGTCTGCGGATGTCCGTGGGGGTCACCTACGACCCCGACCGGGACCTCTACCGGGCCTATACCGAGGACCAGGTAGAGGAACTGATCGCCGCGCTGCGGGCCACCGACCGGGTCGTGGGCTACAACCTCTACAGTTTTGACTACGAGGTCCTTCACGCCTACACGCCGCAGCGGCTGGACTCCCTGCCCACGGTGGACATGCTGGTCCATCTGGAGCGCGCGCTGGGCTGGCGACCCAAATTGGACGACGTGGTCGCGGCCACACTGGGGGAGCGCAAGAGCGGCGACGGCCTGGACGCCGTCCGCTGGTTCCGGCAGGGCCGCCTGGACCTGGTAGCAGAATACTGCAAGAGAGACGTAGAGGTAACCTGGAAACTCTACGACTTCGGCCGTCGTAACCGCTACGTCCAGGTCTTTGACCGCCAGTACCGGATCCGCAAAGTGCCTGTCGCCTGGTAGCGCAGGAGCATCCTGCATCCTGCATCTTGCATCCTGCATCCTGCATCTTGCGTCTTGCATCTTGCCTATGTTGGGATCGTCCTTTGAACCAGCCTATCGGGCTCTGCTCCGCACCGGCGAACTGCGCCGTCGGGTGCAGTTGGCCTACGACCATCTCCACGCCTGCGACTTCTGCGGCCGGAAGTGCGGGGTGGACCGGTACGAGACCGTCGGCGCGTGCCGTACCGGTGTGCGCGCCCTGGTCTCCAGTTACGGGCCCCACTTCGGGGAGGAGGACCCGCTGCGGGGGTACCGGGGCTCCGGCACCATCTTCTTCGCCTGGTGCAACCTGAACTGCCAGTACTGCCAGAACTACGACATCAGCCAACTGGGGTACGGTCGGGAAGTGGAGCCGGAAGAGATTGCCGCGATGATGCTGGCCCTCCAGGCCCAGGGGTGCCACAACATCAACTTCGTCTCGCCGACCCACGTCCTGGCACCCATCCTGGCCGCCGTCCTCATCGCCGCCGAGGCCGGCCTGCGCCTGCCCCTGGTCTGGAACACCGGCGGCTACGACTCGCTGGAAGCACTGTCTCTGCTGGACGGCGTGGTGGACATCTACATGCCCGATATGAAATACGCCGATGCGGAGATTGCCTACCGCTACTCTCGCGTGCGGGACTACCCCGCCGTCAACCAGGCCGCCGTCAAAGAGATGCACCGGCAGGTGGGCGACCTGGTGCTGGACGAACGGGGGGTCGCGCTGCGCGGGCTTCTGGTCCGCCACCTGGTCCTGCCCGGTGGACTGGCGGGGACCGCCGAAATCGCCCGTTTCCTGGCCGAGGAAGTCTCGCGGGACACCTACATCAACATTATGGACCAGTACCGGCCCTGCTACCGGGCGCACGAGTACCCGCCGCTGGATCGGCCCATCACCCGCCGGGAGTACGAGGCGGCGGTGGAAGCGGCCCGCCAGGCGGGCCTCCACCGCTTTGACCGCCGCGCGCCCCGCCTGCTATTCTTTTAAATTCACCGCAGAGAACGCAGAGAGCGCAGAGATTTTCTTTAAAAATATATTGCTCTGCGCACTCTGCGGTCTCTGCGATTAGAACAGGAGCGAACCAATGGGTGAACCGAAACCGACCGACCAGGCCCGCCTCCACGCGGTCGTGAAAGGCATCGTCCAGGGGGTGAACTTCCGCTACTACACCGTCCGGCGGGCACGCGCCCTGGGCCTGACCGGCTGGGTGGCCAACCGCTGGGACGGGACGGTGGAGACCGTCGCCGAGGGCCCCCGGCCCGCCCTGCGGGAGTTTCTGGACTTTCTCCACGAAGGGCCGCCGGCCGCGCACGTCACCCACGTCGCCGTCCAGTGGGAAGAGCCCACGGGCGAATTCACCGACTTCCGGATCATCTACCTATGACCCAGAACCGGGAACGGCTGGCCTGGATCATCCTGCTGATCTCCTTCACCCTGTGCGTGAGCCTCGCGGTGGGTGTGCCGCTGGGCATCCGGCAGTTCCTGCTCACCGCCACCCGCGCGCAGCCCACCCTGCTGCAGCCCCAGCAGGGGACGCCGGGGCTGCAGCGCGGCGGGCGAGGCGACCTCATCGCCCTGCGGGACCCCACCTGGGACGTCCCGGCGGGCAGCGTACTGACCACCGACAGCGCCGCGCAGGCGCTCCTGACCTTCTACGCCCCCGCCTCGGAGTCCGAAGTCGTGGCGACGGTCCAGGTCTACGGCGACACCCGGCTCCGCATCCAATCTGCTCGCTCCCCGCGCTTCGCTCTCAGCCCGCTCCCCCATCACCTCAACCTGCAGGTGGAGTCCGGGCGGGTGCGGATCACCGTTTTCCCGACGGGGGAACGAGAGACGACGGCCCAACTGCACACCCCTCATCTCACTGCGGTGTTGACGGCGGGCAGTTACGAGGCGCGCGTCTACGGTTCCCTCACCGAATTTATCGTCCGCGAGGGTCAGGCCGAGGTGACTTCCGCCGGCGGGCACTCCGTCTCCCTGAAAGAAACCCAGCGCACCATTGCCCAGGCCGGGCCGACGCCGCTGGAAGTGCTCCCCGCCGCGCGCAACCTGCTGGTCAACGGCGACTTCCGTCAGCCGCTGGAAGTGGGCTGGGAGTCCTACTTCATTGAGGCCGGCACCGTCCAGACCACCACCCTCGCGGGCCGTCCGGCGGCCCGTTTCTTCCGCGAGGGGGTCGGCCACGCGGAGGTGGGCATCCGGCAGGTACTCAACTACGACGTGCGGGATTTCACCTCCCTGGTCCTCCATCTCAACGTCATGGTTCAGGGCCAGAGCCTGCCCGGCTGCGGTTCGGCGGGCTCCGAATGCCCGATCATCGTCCGGATAGACTACCAGGACATCTACGGTGGAGACCGGGTCTGGTATCACGGCTTCTACTCTGTCCCCAAGGCCGCCAACGACTACCTGTACTGGTGGAGCGACCAGATTCCCCTCCAGACCTGGACCTCCTACGATTCCGACAACCTGATGCAGAGCGACGCTCCTCCGGCGCTCATCAAGTCGGTCACCATCTACGCCTCGGGCCATGCCTTTGAGGCGCTGGTCACCGAGGTAGAACTTCTGGCACAGGAGTAAATCGTCCGTAGTCAGCCACGAAGCGAAGCGGAGTGGCGTCCTTAGAAACCTTATGGAAACAATCCGTGTCCATCCATGTTCATCCGCGTCCCAACTCCAGGCCATCGCTGAGGCCGGAGCCAACATCGCGCTGACCAAATACTGGGGCAACGCCGACCCCGACCTGCGCATCCCGGCCAACGACTCGGTCTCCATCACCCTGGACCGGGTCCGCACCGTCACCACCGTCGCCTTTCGGGCTGACCTGCCAGAGGATGAGGTGACGGTGGACGGGCTGTCTCTTATACACATCT
>JAGHZG010000063.1 GCA_017743275.1 Chloroflexota bacterium
ATTCCCCCCTCTCCGCGCTGCGCAGCGGCAGTGGGGAAGGGGGCAAGGAAGAAGGGCAATCCGATTAAGGAGAAAAAAATGAGCATCACCATCGTCGGTTTAGGGCCGGGGGATCCCCGCCACCTGACCCTCCAGGCCTGGGAGGTGCTCTCCACAGGTCGGGAAGTCTGGCTGCGGACGGCTCACCATCCCACCGTCCCCCATCTGCCCGCGCATCTGGTGCTCCATTCCTTTGACGACATGTACGAGTCGGCGGAGGAGTTCGCTCAGATCTATCAGGCCATTGCGGAACGGGTGCTGGAACTGGGCCACCGGCCCGAGGGAGTGATCTACGCCGTCCCGGGCCATCCCCTGGTCGGCGAGGCAACGGTCCGACTGGTCCTGCAAAGGGCGCGGGAGGCTGGCTTGCCGACGCGCGTCGTGGACGGGGTCAGTTTCGTGGAGGTGGCCCTCACGACGCTGGAACTGGATGCCCTGGAACCGGGCATCCAGGTCTGCGACGGGATAGAGATGGCCGCTCTCCACCACCCTCCGTTGAACCCGGACCTCCCCGCCCTCATCGGTCAGGTCTACAGCCGCCGCCTGGCCAGCGACCTGAAGTTGACGTTGATGAACCAGTATCCCGACGACCACCCCGTCACCCTTATCTTCGCCGCCGGGACGGACGCCCAGCGGCTGATCCATCTGCCGCTATATGAACTGGACCATTACGACGTGGACCATCTGACCACGTTGTACATCCCTCCAATGCCGTCGGTGAGCAGTTTTGAGGGGTTCCAGGAGACCGTTGCCCATCTGCGGGCCCCCGACGGGTGCCCGTGGGACCGGGAGCAGACGCACGAGAGTCTGCGAAGCAACCTGCTGGAAGAGGCCTACGAGGTTGCCGCCGCCATAGACGCCGGGGATATGGACAGTCTGCGGGAGGAACTGGGCGACCTGCTCCTGCAGGTTGTCCTGCACGCGCAGATGGCAACCGAGGCCGGGGAGTTTCGTATGGCCGACGTTATTGCAGCCATAGACCGAAAAATCAAGCGGCGCCACCCGCACGTGTGGGGAAACTGGAAGGCGGCCAACGCGCAGGAGGTGCTGGTCCGCTGGGAGCACCTCAAGCAGGAAGAACGGGCCGGGGAGGGGTCACTGCTGGACGGTGTCCCGCTGGCGGCCCCGGCGCTGCTGCAGGCGCATATGTATGGAGAACGGACGGCCCGCGTGGGTTTTGATTGGACCCGACCGGAGGAGGTGGCTCAGAAGGTACGGGAGGAGATGGCCGAAGTAGAGGCTGCCCGTACGCCCGAAGAGATAGAGGCCGAGATCGGCGACCTGCTCTTCACCGTGGCCAACTGGGCCCGCCATCTGGGGGTGGAGCCGGAGACCGCGCTGCGCAGGGCCAACGCCCGCTTCGCCGCCCGCTTCCGGGCGATGGAGGAACTGGCCCGCCAGCGCGGACTGGATATGAGCCACATGGGGATTGCCAGATTGGACCAACTGTGGGAAGAAATTAAGGCAGGCACAGAATCGTAGAGGATTGGCAGATATGGTCGTAGCAGTCTTATCCGGTTTTCTGCTGGCCATCACTGCGCCGGGGGTAGTCCGCCTAACGCGCGGGGCATCGGGCTGGCTCCTGGCTCTCCTGCCCGCCGCGCTGACCGTCTACTTCGTCCACTACCTGGAACCGGTCACGGCGGGCCGGGCGGTCGCCGTCTCCTATCCCTGGGCGCCGGACCTGGGGGTTTCCCTCTCGTTCTACCTGGACGGGCTGAGCCTCCTCTTCGCGCTCCTTATCTGCGGCATCGGCGCCCTGGTCGTGGTCTACGCTGACCGCTACCTGCACGGGCACCCCCACCTGGGCCGCTTCTACGTCTATCTGCTGGCATTTATGGCCTCCATGCTGGGGCTGGTCCTGGCCGGTAATGTTCTGACGATGTTCATCTTCTGGGAACTGACCAGCCTCACCTCCTTCCTGCTCATCGGGTTTGAGCACGAACGGGAGGCGGCCCGCGCGGCGGCGCTCCAGGCCCTGCTGGTGACCGGCGCCGGAGGGCTGGCCCTGCTGGCCGGGCTGGTCCTGCTGGGACAGGTCGGGGGCAGTATGGAGTTCCCCGCGCTGCTGAACGGCGGACGGGCGATCCAGAGCCACTCCCTCTACCTGCCGATTCTCTTGCTGATCCTGGCCGGGGCCTTCACCAAGTCGGCCCAGTTCCCCTTCCACTTCTGGCTGCCGGGCGCGATGGAGGCTCCCACGCCCGTCAGCGCCTACCTGCATTCGGCAACGATGGTCAAGGCCGGGGTGTACCTCCTGGCCCGCCTGAGCCCCATCCTGGGCGGGAGCGACGCCTGGCACTACATGGTCGTTGGGGTGGGCGCCGCCACGATGCTCCTGGGCGCGCTGGTGGCCCTCTGGCAGCGGGACCTGAAGCGGATTCTGGCCTACTCCACCGTCAGCGCCCTGGGCGCGCTGGTCCTGCTGCTGGGGCTGGACACCGTCCTCTCCGTCAAAGCGGCGATGCTCTTCCTGCTGGCCCACGCGCTCTACAAGGGCGCGCTCTTCCTGGTTGCCGGAGCGGTGGACCACGAGACGGGCACCCGCGACGTCACGCGGCTGGGCCGGCTGGCACGGGCGATGCCCCTCACCGCCGTCGCTGCCGGGCTGGCCGCGCTCTCCATGGCCGGGCTTCCCCCGATGCTGGGCTTCATTAGCAAAGAACTGCTCTACGAGGCCCAACTCCAAGCCCCGCGAGCGGCGGCCCTGGTGACAGGCGCCGGAGTCCTGGCCAATGTGTTCCTGGTGGCGGTGGCGGGAACGGTGGGTATGTCCCTCTTCTTCCGGCGCCGCGCCGACCTGCCGAAGACGCCGCATGAGGCGCCGCCCGCGATGCTCCTGGGCCCGCTCCTTCTGGCGGGGATGGGCCTCTCCTGGGGCCTCTTCCCGGAAGTCATCGCCAACTCCCTCCTCTCGGCGGCTGTCAGCGCGGTGCGAGCCGAGGCGACGACGGTGAAACTGAAACTCTGGCACGGGGTCAACCCGGTCTTCGCTCTGAGCGTCCTCACCCTGGCAGCCGGGGCTGGCGTCTACGCCGCGCGCGGGGTCATTCGTCGGGTGGGCCCTCTGGCGGACATCGTGGGCAGGTGGGGGCCGCAACGGTGGTACACCCTGCTCCTGGCGGGACTGAACGGCCTGGCCCGCGCCCAGACGCGCCTTCTCCAGAACGGCTACCTGCGGGTTTACCTGATGGTCATCATCGTCACCACCGTCGGGCTGGCCGGGTTCGCGCTGCTCCTGTGGGGCGGGCTGAGCGGGCTTATCGGCGATCTTTCGGACGTGCGGCCCAACGAGGGGATCATTGCCGGCCTCATCCTGGCCGCCGCGCTGATGGCTGTGCTGACCTCCTCGCGGCTGGCGGCGGCGGCCGCGCTGAGCATCATCGGCTACGGCGTGGCCATCATTTACATGCTCTTCAGCGCGCCGGACCTGGCGATGACCCAGTTCGCCGTAGAGACCCTGACGGTCATCCTGTTTGTCCTGGTCGTCTACCGGCTGCCGCGCTTTGCGCCCCTTTCGGGCCGGAGGGCGCGCGTCCGGGATGCCCTGCTGGCCCTCCTGGCTGGCGCCCTGATAACCGCGCTGGTGCTGACCGCGACGGCCGTGCCCCGCCAGTCCCACCTGGCCTCGTACTTCGTGGAGAACAGTTGGACCCGGGCCCACGGCCGCAACGTGGTCAACGTCATCCTGGTGGACTTCCGCGCGCTGGACACTTTGGGAGAGATTACCGTCCTTTCGGTGGCGGCCATCGGCGTCTATGCCCTGCTCCGGTTACGGCTGGAGAAACCCACGGGAAGGGAGCACTCTCCACCGGAGGGAACCTGTCGGTTGGGGGAGGATGTCTGATGTTTTCGCTCATCCTGTCCACGGCGGTCCGGTACCTGTTCCCATTGATGATGCTTTTCTCGGTTTTCATCCTGCTGCGCGGCCACAACGAGCCGGGGGGCGGCTTCGTGGGAGGACTGGTCGTTGCGGCGGCCTTCTCGTTCTACGCCATCGCCTACGGCGTGCCGGCGGCCCGCCGGACCCTGGGTGTGGACCCCCGCGTCCTCATTGGCGTCGGGCTGCTGATGGCCGTCGGCAGCGGACTACTATCTGTCCTGCAGGGCCAGCCCTTTATGACCGGCCTGTGGGCGGGCATCGCTCTGCCGGTGCTGGGCAAATTGGGCACGCCCCTTCTGTTTGACGTGGGCGTTTATCTGGTGGTCATCGGGGTGATGCTGACCATCATCTTCACCCTGGCGGAGGAGTGAGCAGGTGGAATAGGACACGGATACACACGGGTTTTACGGATTGGCACGGATGAAAAATCCGTGAACATCCGTACCATCCGTGTCCATCCGTGTCCCATATAAGAACAATCGGCACGGAGGAACCATGGAGACCGTTCTGGCCTTCGTCATCGGCGGACTCTACGCGGCCGGCCTCTACATGCTGATGCGGCGGAGCATCGTCAAACTGGTCATCGGGCTGGCCCTGATGAGCCAGGCTGCCAACCTGCTCATCTTCACCCTGGGGCGCCTGATCCGGGGCCGCCCGGCCCTCATCCCGCCCGACGCGGCCGCTCTGGCAGGGCCCTTCGCGGACCCCGTCCCCCAGGCCCTGATCCTGACGGCCATTGTCATCAGTTTCGGCGTGCACGCCTTCACCATCATCCTGGTCAAGCGGGCCTACCAGACGGTGGGCACCGACGATTTGGACGATATGCGGAATACGGACCTTCTCTCATAGAGCGACCGATGGACGTCCTGCTGATTCTCCCCATCCTGCTCCCACTTCTGACCGCGGTGGCAGCGCTCCTGGTATGGAACCGGCGGCCCGTCCAGGGGGCCCTGGGCGTTCTGGGCACGGTGGCCCTGCTGGGCGCGGGGCTGGCGCTCCTGGACGCCATCTGGCGGGACGGCGTCCGGACGCTGCAGGTAGGAAACTGGCCCGATCCCTTCGGCATCACCCTCTCCGCCGACCTGTTCAGCGCTATTATGGTGGTCCTGGCGGGACTGATCGGCCTGGCGGCCGCCGTCTACTCCCTGGGGAGCATGGACCCCGACCGGGAACGGTTCGGGTACTACCCGCTCTTCCACTTCCTGCTGATGGGCGTCTGTGGCGCCTTTCTGACCGGCGACATCTTCAACCTGTACGTCTGGTTTGAGGTGATGCTCATCGCGTCCTTCGTGTTGATGGTGCTGGGGGGAGAACGAGCACAACTGGAGGGGGGCATCAAGTACGTCACCCTGAACCTGATGGCGTCGGCGCTCTTCCTGGCGGCGGTGGGTATCCTCTACGGGGTGACCGGCGCGCTGAACATGGCCGACCTGGCCCACCGGTTGAGGTATGTGGAGCAGCCGGGTCTGATGACGGCGCTGGCGGTCCTGTTCCTGGTCGCCTTCGGCATCAAGGCCGCTGTCTTCCCTCTTTTCTTCTGGCTCCCGGCCTCTTACCACACGCCGCCTGTGGCCGTCTCCGCCCTCTTCTCCGGCCTGCTCACCAAAGTGGGGGTCTACGCGCTGATCCGGGTCTTCACCCGGTTGTTCGTGCAGGACGCGGGATACCTCCATGCCATCATCCTGGTCATCGCCGGGCTGACGATGGTCACGGGCGTGCTGGGCGCGGTGGCCCAGACGGAGGTCCGTCGTCTCCTCTCCTTCCACATCGTCAGCCAGATTGGGTATCTCCTGATGGGGCTGGGGCTGTTCACGCCAGCCGCACTGGCGGGCGCCGTCTTCTTTATGGCCCACGTCGTCCTGGCGAAGGCCGCGCTCTTTCTGGTGGGCGGCATCGCCCACCGCCTGCGGGGGACTTACGACCTGAAGAAACTGGGCGGGCTCTATCGCTCTCATCCCGGCCTGGCGGTCCTCTTCCTGCTGCCGGCCCTTTCCCTGGCGGGGCTCCCACCCCTCTCCGGCTTCTTCGCCAAACTGGCACTGGTCTGGGCCGGGCTGGAGACGCGGCAGTTCGCCATCGTCGCGGTCGCCCTGGGGGTCAGTCTGCTGACCCTCTTCTCTATGATGAAAATCTGGAACGAGGCCTTCTGGAAACCGTTGGGGGAAAACGACCCGCCGCCTGCCGGGGGGACGTCTCCGGCCCTCTGGCTGCCCGTTGCGGGGCTGGCGGCCCTGACGGTCCTCATCGGCCTGGCCGCAGGTCCCCTCTTTGTTCTGAGTTTGCGGGCCGCGGAGCAGTTATTGGGGATGTAGGGAGGTCTGATGGGCGCGTTTCTGCTCAACGTTCTGCTGGCGCTGGCCTGGGTCGCACTGACCGGGCGGTTCAACATGGTCAACTTCGCCTTCGGCTTTGTTTTGGGCTACGGGGCGCTCTGGCTGGCCCAACGGGTGCTGGGGCCCTCGTCCTACTTCGGGAAGGCGCGCCGGGTCATCGGGTTTGTCCTCTTCTTCCTCTGGGAGGTCATCAAGGCGAACCTGCAGGTGGCGTACATCGTCCTCAACCCGCGCTACCGGATGCATCCGGGCGTCATTGCCGTCCCGCTGGACGCGCGGACCGACGCGGAAATCACCCTGCTGGCGAACCTGATCACCCTTACCCCCGGCACCCTGAGCATAGACGTCTCGGCGGACCGCAAGGTCCTGTACATCCACACAATGGACCTGGGGGACGACCCGGTCCGGTTTCGGCGGGAGATCAAAGAGGGGTTTGAGCGACGGCTGCTGGAGGTGATGCGGTGAACCTGACGGACCTGATTCTGTGGGTGGCGATGCCGGTGATGAGTCTGGCGCTGGTTCTGGCCTTCGTCCGACTGGTGCGCGGGCCCACCCTCTCCGACCGGGTCATCGCGCTGGACCTGACCGGGACCGTGGGGATGGGAATGATCGCCGTTTATGCCATCGCCCGGGACCTGCCGGTCCTGCTGGATGTGGCGATTGTGCTGGCGTTGATCTCGTTCCTGGGGACCGTGGCCTTTGCGCGCTATCTGGAGCGGAGGATGGGGCCATGAGGGAGGTCATCAGCGGTGTTCTGGTCCTGATTGGGGCGGCCTTTATGCTGCTGGCGGGGGTGGGCATCCTGCGTATGCCGGACCTCTACACCCGTATGTCCGCCACCACGAAGGTCGCCACGCTGGGTGTCGGTTCCACCCTGCTGGCGGTGGCGGTGTACTTCGGCGAACTGGGGATTGTCACCCGCGCGCTGGCAACGGTCGCCTTTGTGTTCCTGACCGCGCCGGTGGCGGCCCACATGATCGGACGGGTGTCGTATTTCATCGGCGTCCCGTTATGCCAGGCGACAGCGGTAGACGAACTGCGCGGCCACTACGACCCGTGCACTCATGAACTGGAGTCGGTCTGCTTCTCCGAACTGGAACGGCAACTCCCCAACATGCAGGTTGGGCGGCTCCGGATTCCCGATGGGGCCACAGCCGTGGGCCGAACGCTGGCGGAGGTCGCGTTGCGCCAGCGCTACAATGTGAACGTACTGGCGGTCTGTCGGGGTTCCTACACCATCCCCAATCCCGACGGGGACGTCCGGCTCCTCCCCGGCGATGAACTGATCATTATCGGCCCGCCGGAGCGGCTGGACGACGTCGCCGAGGCGCTGCGGGAAGGCAGCGTGGGATAAACCACGAACGCACGATAGGTAGTTACGCTCTAAGGCAAAATCAACACCTGATGCACTCAAGCGGCTTTTGGCTCCCCCTTACCCCCTTTATCCC
>JAGHZG010000064.1 GCA_017743275.1 Chloroflexota bacterium
CCACCACACCATCAGTTATCCGGGACTGGTCGGCGGCGGTCACTGGCCTCGCCCGGGCGAAATCTCCCTGGCCCACCGGGGCGTCCTCTTCCTGGATGAATTACCCGAGTTCACTTCGCACACGCTGGAGGCGCTCCGCCAGCCGATGGAAGATGGCATCGTCTCCATCGCCCGCTCCACCGGGACCCTGGTCTTTCCCAGCCGCTTCATGCTCATCGCGGCGATGAACCCCTGTCCCTGCGGCTACTACGGCGACCCGGTGCGGGAATGTACCTGCAGTCCGGCGGCCATCGCCCGCTACCAGAAGCGCATCTCGGGGCCGCTGCTGGACCGGATAGACATCCACGTGGAGGTGCCCCGGGTGGACTATGCCAAACTGACCGATGACCGGCGGGGAGAGCCCTCGGCGGCCATCCGGGAGCGGGTGGAGCGGGCGCGGGAGATGCAACGGCGCCGCTTTGCAGGCACCCCGCTGACCTGCAACGCCGACATGGGCCCCACCGACGTGCGGGAATACTGTCGGCTGGATGAGAGCGGGCGGGCACTGGTGCGGGCGGCGATGCAGCAGTTGCAGATGAGTGCGCGGGCCTTCCACCGCATCCTCAAACTGGCCCGCACCATCGCTGACCTGGCCGGCAGCGACCGGATAGAGACGGCCCACCTGGCGGAGGCGATCCAGTACCGGCCGAGGAAGTAGCAGGGAGCCGGTCGCACGGCGCAGGGAGCAAGTGGAGGGCAGAGAGGCAAGGAGGGAGAAATGAGCAATACAGAGACCCTGGTAGCCACGGTAGAGGTTCGACCAACGGAGCACCCGTATGTTGTTTGCGTACCCGGTATTGCTGGTGGAGAGCCCATCATCAAAGGCACGCGAGTGTCAGTGCGAGCGATTGCAATGCACTATAAGGCTGGCGAGACGCTGGAGGAGATTCTGGACGCCTATCCTCACGTCCCTCCAGCAGCGGTGCTGGATGCCATTAGTTACTATCTGGATCACCAGGAGGAAATAGAGAGGCTGATCGAGGAGAACCGCCCTGATACGGTGATGGAAAGGTATCAGCAATGGATTGGCACAAAGGGCCAGCCGGGTACATTATGGGTGAGGTAGAACCGTGCCGTTAATCCGCCTGCTCATTGATGAGGATGTCTCCAGAGGCCCTCATCTGGCTGCTGCCCTGCGTCGGCGGGGTTTTGACGCCGTGACGGTCCAGGAAATCGGTAAAATGGGACTATCCGATGAAGAGTTGTTGAACTACGCTGCGGTGGAGGGAAGAGCTCTGTTGACCTTCAACGTAAAAGACTTTGTCCGCTATGCCAGCGCCTGGTACGAGACAGGAAGGGAACATGCGGGCATTATCGTCTCCGAACATCTCACAGGTCGCAGATTCGGCGAATTGCTGCGGAGTACTCTGAATCTACTGAATGCTCTGAGCGCTGAGGAAATCCAGAATACGGTCCGATTTTTACAGGAGTTCCGGCCGTAGTACTTGTTTGAAGGATAGACCAGAGGTAGCGGGGCCAAGACGGTTTGTTTTAAGCGATACGGATTGGGCGTCTGTGTCCGTTTGTAGCATCGGTGTGCACCGTATCCTGTCCGATCACGAACGTCAGATAGCCAAATGGACAAACCATTGTACCGCTGGGCATACGAACAGTACCGGCGCTGGAACGAGGCTGAGGAGAGGGAGCGCGTCCGCAGCGCGGGCAAGATTTCACCTCAGAAGGCGTGGCGGCGATACGTGGAGTTAGTGGAGTTCTGCTGGAAGTTGTGCCCCCAGCAGAGCGAGACCCAGCGGCGGGAGAAACTGGCCGCGCTGGAACGGTATTACGAGCGGGTCCGCCGGATGGAAGCCTGGAGAAAATCCTGTGGAAAGAGGGCTGGAGGAAGCACTCCTCACGCCGATTAAAATCGTCCTCTCTGGGCACTTCGTGCCAATTGTCGGCCTCCGCCGACAACCCGTATGGGCGAGTCTGAGAGACCGGGTCGGCGAAGGCCGACCATCGGCCGCAGGCCCAAGAAGGGTGACTTCAGTCAGCGCTGAATAGTTACGGCCAGGGAAACTTACGAGGGGGAACAACCATGATGATTTCGGATCAACTGAAGCGACTGGCAGTACAGGGGTATAAATCGTTGCGGGATCGGATAGAGGTGGATTTCGGGCGCCTGACCGTTCTGGCCGGGGCCAACGGCTCCGGGAAATCCTCTTTCATACAACCGCTGCTCCTGTTGAAGCAAACCTTTGAGGCCCCGTACGACCCTGGCGGATTGCTGCTGAGTGGCCCCAACGTCTCCTTCGCCAGCGCCCGGGAGATGCTCTGGAAGGATGCTGAGAAACTTGTTATAAGGATGGAAACAAAGTCGGGGCATGTAGGCGAATGCACCTTTCGCCCAGACCAGAAAATGGTTTCCCTTCTGACGGCCGAGTGTATATGGGGTAAAGCGGAGAGGACAGTCCGCCTGTATCCGGAGATGACCGAGGAGGAGGTCTTGAAGGCTGCGCAGGAGCTACAAGAGCAGGGATGGGGAACAACTGTCAGGTTAGAAAGAAGGAGAGTAAAACTTACACAATATCGGGCTTTTCTCGCCATTAGCTTTCCCTGGATGCCCAGAGACCCATAGATACGGTTTGCGGAAATCACACGGGCATTGATTCACGTTCCCGCCCTAAGGGGGAATCCCCAACGTACGTACCGGTATGGAGCTCCCTCGGGATATTTTCCTGGCCTCTTCACGGACTACGTGGCTGGCGTGATTGCCCAGTGGCAGGAGGAGAAAACCGAGAAAATGGAAAATTTGTGGGAAGACCTGAGGCATTTGGAGTTAACCTGGAAAGTGGAAACGCAGAGGGTCAGCGCCACCGATGTGGAGGTACGAGTTGGGCATTTGCCGAGAAGCCGAAGGGGAGGCGCGCGGGACATGGTGAACATCGCCGACGTGGGGTTTGGGGTTTCTCAGGTTCTGCCCGTCGTGGTGGCCTTGCAGGCTGCTCAGCGAGGCCAAATGGTCTATATAGAGCAACCCGAAATCCACCTCCATCCAAGCGCCCAGGTGAGGTTGGCAGACCTTCTGGTTCAAGCGGTAAAGCGTGGGGTTCAAGTCGTCGTGGAAACGCACAGCGAATTGATTCTACTGGGCATTCAGACCTCGGTGGCCAGAGGTGAATTGAGTCCTGATGCGGTGAAGTTGCACTGGTTTGAGAGGGATGAAGAGGGTGTCACTCATATTACAACCGCCGAACTGGATGAGGACGGCGCATTTGGGAATTGGCCGGTGGATTTCAGCCAGGTGGCTCTGGAGACGATGCGCACATATCTGGATACCGTCACTCTTCGTCGGAGCCCCCAGAGATGAACCATCCCCCGTATGCTATCGTGATCAACACCTCTGTCTCCCGGGCTGCGGGGACCACCGAGAATCCGACAGCCCGAAAATGTCGGGAAACTCTGGAGGCTGTAGACCGGTGTGGCCATCAACTGGCCATGTGTCGGGAACTGTATCAGGAGTGGATGCAGCAGAGGCCAAAGGAGATAGCGGAACCCTGGCAATCGGATCATCGTGTGGTTTCCCTTAACGACAGGGAACGAGGGCGATTCTCTGAACTGGCGCGGCGGGTAGATGAACTGCGGACCATTTTCTGGCTAAACCCGAATCGTGCAGATGTACCCGACTGGTTATGCAGAGGTGCGCCAGAAGAGGAGGCTTACCGACTTGGAGCAAAATCACCATCGCACGCGCACTCGTGCCCGGTAGATTGAGGGACCGTTATGGACCCCCGACGCTTCCACAACAGCACCGCCGGACAGGTGATTCGGGTCGGGGAAGGTGAAGCAGCGTACTGGGCCTTCATCCCCAACCCGCTGCCCCCGAAACTGCCGCTGGACTGGCCGTTGATGAAAGTCCTGTCGGAGGCCGACCGCGCGCTGGGCCAACTGGCCGGTTTGGGACGAACGGTACCGAACCCTCACCTGCTGATCGGGCCTTTTGTGCGCCGGGAGGCCGTCCTCTCCTCGCGCATTGAAGGTACCCGGGCCGACATCGCCGACCTGTACGCCTACGAGGCCCGACAGTTGCCGCTGCCCGGCATGGAGGCGCCACCTGAGGCAGATGTGCGAGAGGTGCTGAACTACGTGAACGCTCTGGAATACGGGCTGGAACGTCTGAACACCCTGCCTGTCAGCCTGCGCCTCATCCGGGAACTCCACGAACGCCTGCTGACCGGGGTGCGGGGAGAATATGCCACACCGGGGGAATTCCGCTGCACTCAGAACTGGATTGGACCGCCGGGGTGCACCCTGAAGGAGGCCGTCTTCGTGCCACCGCCGGTTCCCCAGATGCACGAAACGCTCAGTGCCCTGGAAAAATACCTGCATAGCGACGACCCGTACCCGCCGCTGATCCGCCTGGCCCTCGTCCACTACCAGTTTGAGGCCATCCACCCCTTCGTGGACGGCAATGGGCGGATTGGACGTCTGCTGATCACGCTGCTACTGGTCCAGTGGCAGTTGCTTCCCCTGCCACTTCTCTACCTTAGCGCCTATTTTTATCGCTACCGCCAGGAGTACTACGACCTGCTCCTGGGGGTCAGCGAGCGAGGCGCCTGGCGGGATTGGGTGATCTTCTTCCTGCGCGGCGTCGCCGAACAGTCACGGGATGCCATCGCGCGGGCAAAGCGTCTCCAGGATCTGCGGGAAGAATGGCGCAGGAGGATGCTTCAGGATCGTGCTTCTGCGTTAACGTTGCAACTCCTGGATGCACTTTTCGCTACTCCCATCATCACAATTCCGCAAGCTCAAAGACGGCTGAAGGCTACATACCCCGGCGCAAAATATGCCTGTGACAAACTGGTCCAGGCAGGTATCCTGCAACCCGTTGGTGATGTTTCCTATGGCAAAACTTACCAGGCGAAAGCAGTCCTGGAAGTGATTACAGGAGAGCATATACCCGAGTAAGCAAAATAGCAAATTAAAGTTTCTGGCCCGAAAGTTTAACTTCAACGGCCGGATGTAAAGTAGAGTATAAATCTGATTCGTCAGGAGGAACCATGACCCAACCGACTCACTCTCATCGCGTGCTGGCCGAATACACCTACACCGTCCCGTCCGTGGAGCGGGGCTACACCGGACAGACCCTCTACGTCAATCTCTCCGACTACACCATCGCCGCCAAACCGGTCACCGAGGAAATGAAGGAGAAGTTCATCGGCGGCCGGGGCTTCGGCCTCTGGCTCCTCTGGCACGGGACCCGCGACGACACGAAATGGAACGACCCGGAGAACGAAATCGTCATCTCCTCCGGCCCCATCGGCGGCATCACCCAGTACCCCGGCTCTGGCAAGTCCCTGGTCGTCACCATCTCCCCCCTCACCGACATCCCCATAGACTCCAACGTCGGCGGACACTTCGGCCCCCTCCTCAAGTTCGCCGGGTGGGACGCCATAGAAATCCAGGGCAAGGCCGACCGGGAGGTGGTCGTCGTTATTGACGGACAGAAAGGCCGCGTCACCATAGAAGAGGCCCCCGATGCCCCGGTGGACACTCACCTCATCGGCGAGTGGCTCATCCGCCAGATGGCGGAAAAAGAAGAGGACCGCTACTTTATGTCCGCCGTCTCCGCCGGACAGGGGGCCGAACACACCCGCATCGGCTGCCTCAACTTCGCCTTCTACGACCGCCGCCGGGGCGCCTTCCGCTTCAAGCAGGCCGGCCGGGGCGGCACTGGCACCGTCTTCCGGGATAAACGCATCAAGGCGCTGGTGGTCAAGAGCCCGCCCGTCCGCGCCGACTCCGTCCACCCCGCCGACCCGGAGCGCATCGCCCGCGCCGGCATGCGCCTGCACAAAGAAATCCACGACTACGACGATTCCCAGAACCGGATGCGTCGCCGGGGTACCACTTACCTGGTCCAGATTATGAGCGACTACGACCTCCTCCCCGTCCATAACTTCAAATACGGCGGCCATCCCGACGCCTCCAAAATCAACGGCGACGTCTGGGAGGCCCGCTTCACCCAGGGGCTGCCCGACGGCTGCTGGTACGGCTGCACCATGTCCTGCTCCCACGCCGTGGACCGCTACACCGTCCGCACCGGCCCTTACAAGGGCCAGACGGTCATCGTGGACGGCCCCGAATACGAGACCATCGCCGGCGTCGGCTCCAACTGCGGCATCTTTGACCCCGACGCCATCCTGGAGATCAACTTCTACTGCGACACCTACGGCATAGACACCATCTCCTTCGGCACCCTCACCGCCTTCGTGATGGAGTGCTACGAGGCCGGCATCCTGGACAAGGAGAAGACGGGCGGGCTGGAACTCCGGTTCGGCAACGCCGACGCCGCCATTGAACTCCTCCACCAGATGGGCCGGGGCGAGGGCTTCGGCAAAATCGCCGGGCAGGGCGTCCGGTTCATGAAGAAATACTTCGTGGAGCACTTCGGCGCCGACCCCCAGTTCGTCCAGGACATCGGGATGGAGGCGAAGGGGCTGGAGTATTCCGAATACGTCTCCAAAGAGTCGCTGGCCCAGCAGGGCGGCTACGGTCTGACCAACAAGGGCCCCCAGCACGACGAGGCCTGGCTCATCTTTATGGATATGGTCAGCAACCTGCTGCCGACCTTTGAGGACAAGGCGGAGGCCCTGCACTACTTCCCGATGTTCCGCACCTGGTTCGGGCTGGTGGGCCACTGCAAACTCCCCTGGAACGACATCATCCCGCCCGACAACAAGTACACCCCCGAACCGGCCAAAATCCCGGCCCATGTCCAGAACTACGTGGACCTCTTCTCCGGGGTGACGGGGAAGGAGATCACCCGCGAGGACCTCATCACCATGTCGGAGCGGGTCTACAACTTCCAGCGGGTCTTCAACCTGCGCCGGGGCTACGGCCGTCGGGAGCACGACAATGTCCCCTACCGCTCCATGGGGCCGGTGACGGTGGAGGAGTACGAATCGCGCGCGGAGCGGTACGACAAACAGTTGCGGGAACTGCTGGGGCTGGACCCGACGAAGATGACGACCCCGGAGAAACTGGCCGCGCTGCGGAAGTACCGGGAGGAGCAGTACGAGCGGCTGAAGGACGCCGTCTACGCCCGGCGGGGCTGGACCCGCGATGGCGTCCCCACGCTGGAGACCCTGCGGCGGCTGGGGATTGACTACCCGGACGTCGTCGCGGTGGTACAGCGGTATCTGTAGACGACGGGGTGGCGGCGGGCGGCGAAGCCGCCCGCCGCCACCCCCAACCCACAGACCATGCGATTCCTGATCACCGGTGGTGCTGGATTTCTGGGCAGCGCGCTGGCCAACCGTCTGGCCGCCGAGGGGCATCATGTCCGGGTCATAGACGACCTGAGCGCCGGGGACCCCTCCCGGCTGGACGGGCGGGTCCTCTTCACGCGCGGGAGCGTCCTGGACCGTCCCAAACTCTGGACCCTCCTGCAGGACGTGGACTGCGTCTACCATCTGGCCGCGCGGGTGCTGGTCGCCGAGTCCATCCTCTACCCCCGGGAGTACAACGAGGTCAACGTCGGCGGGACAGTCACCCTGATGGAAGCCATCCGGGATGCCGGGGTGCGGCGGGTGGTGCTGACCTCCTCCGGCGCCGTCTACGGGGAACAGCCCACCCAGCCGGTGCGGGAGGATGCCCCGCCCAACCCCCAGTC
>JAGHZG010000065.1 GCA_017743275.1 Chloroflexota bacterium
AACTGCCCGCCAGTGCGGCGTTCAGCCCGGCCTCTCCCACCCGTCGGCCGTTCAGTTGCGCCTCCACGACGCGCCGGCTCCAGGTGTGCTCCAGGATGGCCTCGGGAGTGCCCGAGGCGCCGTGGTAGCCGATCAGAAAGACGGCGTCCACATCGGGGCCGATGCCCTGCATCATCTCCAGCGGTTTGGGGCTGCCGGAGATGAGTTCCGCCGCCGGGTTCAGTTCCTCAATCAGGAGATTGGTCATTCCGGCGTGGCTGTCGTTGACGACGATGCGGGTGGCGCCACCCTCCCGCGCGCCCTCAATGGCCGCGTTGGCCTCGGCGGTCATCAGTTTGCGGAAGCGCTCGTACTCTTTGTGCTCCGGGCGGACGTGGTCCATCGCCACGACGCCGGAGATGCCTTCCATGTCAACGGAGATCAGGATGTTCATTGTATCTGGTAGAATAGTAGATTGGTAGACTGGTAGATAGGCTCGCCATGTTTCAGCAGGCTGGCGCAGTAGGCCCGAATAGCAAAGGCACAGGATTTCCTAGCCACCGACAGTTTTTCCCGAGGGGTCATTGCGAGGGCGCAGAGCGCCCGAAGCAATCTCCAAAACGGCTTATTGGAGATTGCTTCGCCCCCTTCGGGGGCTCGCAATGACATCTTGGGGGGAGTTTTTGCAGATGCTCAAGCAAAGTGTCAGGTGGCTAGCAGGATTTCTACAGATTGCGCATGAATTCCTCTGGCGTGACCCGGGCCTGTCGCAGAATTCCGCGCAATGTACCAATGGCAAGTTCCGGGTGTAATGGTACCACGCAGCCCACCGCGCCCTCTGGCGTCTGCTTCTTCAGCACAACGTGGCTGCCACGTTGCCTGACTCGCACGAATCCTAAACGCTCCAGAGCGCGGATGGCTTCCTCTCCGGATACCCGGCGCAATTTAGGCATGGACGGCTACCTCAAAAGTTGTCAGCAGTGGCCGACTCACTTCAGGAAGCGGGAACTCCTCAAGGTAGAGCGCAGTGGCTTCCTGGAGATTGGCAATCGCTTCGTCAATGGTATGGCCCTGGCTGACTGTACCGACTTCCGGGCATTCGGCCACGTATAGATTCCCTTCTCTGTGTACGATTGCGGTAAACGTGTGAACAGGCATCCGTATCCTCCGTCTCGGTCAATCGCTGCGTCCTCTGCGCCTCGGCGGTGATCAGCGGTTCTCTATCAGGGCCTGGACGGCGGTGTAGACGTCCACTTCGCGGCGGGCGATACGGTCCACCCAGTCCTCTATCGCGGCCTCTCCCACTCCTGCCAGCAACCGGCCCAGCAGTTCCTGCTCCAGGGCACGGAGCAGGTCATCGCGGGCGCGTGCCCGCTCCCGATGGGCCCAGAGGCCGCTGGATTCCAGATAGGCCCGGTGGGCCGCGATGGCCTCCAGCACCTCCGCCACCCCGCTCCCGTCCAGCGCGATGGTCTTGAGGACGGGGGGCCGCCAGGCCGCGTCCTTTCCGGGCCCGGCGTTGTTGCGGCCCAGTTCCAGCGCCACCTCCAGCGCGCGGGCCGTCTGGGCGGCGCCGGGCCGGTCGGCCTTGTTCACTACCAGGATGTCCGCAATCTCCATGAGGCCGGCCTTCAGCGCCTGGACGTCGTCGCCCAGGCCCGGGGCCTCCACGACAATGGTGGTGTGGGCGGTACGGGCGATGTCCACTTCCGCCTGCCCGACGCCCACCGTCTCCACCAGGACGACGGCGAACCCGGCGGCGTCCAGCACTCGGACCACGTCGCCGGTGGCGCGGGCCAGTCCGCCCAGACTCCCCCGGGTCGCCATGCTGCGGATGAAGATGCCGGGGTCGCCCGCCAGGTCCCGCATGCGCACCCGGTCGCCCAGGAGCGCGCCGCCGGTGAAGGGACTGGTGGGGTCCACGGCGACGATGCCCACCGTCGCTCCGCGCCGACGGAAGCCCTTGGCCAGTTCGTTGACCAGGGTGGACTTGCCAGTGCCGGGGGCGCCGGTGACGCCGATGACATGCGCGCGGCCGGTATGCGGGTGCAGGGCGGCCATGGCCTCCCGGGCCGGGGGGCCGTCGTCCTCAATCAACGAGATGAGGCGCGCCAGCGCCCGCCGGTCGCCTTCCAGAATGCGGGGGGCCAGTTCCACGGTCAGCCCTCGCTGCAGGCCCGGCGGACGGCCTCCACGATGGTCAGCGTGGACGTGCCGGGGCCGAAGATGGCCTCCACGCCCGCTTCCTTCAGGGCATAGACGTCCTCATCGGGGATAATGCCGCCGACGAAGACCTTGACGTGGTCCAGGCCGGCCTCCCGCAGTCCCTGGATGACGCGCGGGACCAGGGTCATGTGGGCGCCGGAGAGGATGGAGAGGCCCACCGCATCCACGTCTTCCTGCAGGGCGGCCTCCACAATCATTTCCGGCGTCTGGCGCAGGCCGGTGTAGATGACCTCCATACCGGCGTCCCGCAGGGCGCGGGCAACCACTTTGGCGCCCCGGTCGTGGCCGTCCAGGCCGGGCTTGGCGATCAGAACCCGCAGTCGTTCTCCCATAGTACCTCCCGAGGAAGAAGCAAGATGCAGGACGCAGGATGCAAGATGCAAGATGGGTGTCGGGTTGGCAGGATAATTATACCGTGTTTTTCGGGGCGCGCCAATGGTTGGACGACGGACCACAGACGACGGACGACGGACCACGCGCGATTGACGCCTTGCCGTCCGGGGGTATAATAATCTTGACTTCACTGCAAAAACTCACCGCAGAGACGCCGAGAGCGCAGAGTTCTACATCAGTATAATCTAGTATAATCTCTGCGCACTCTGCGTCTCGGCGGTGAAATGACCTTTTTGCAGGAGACTCAATCTTGCCTGTAACTACCTGCCCGATTGGCCTGCCGCTATGCGCTGATTGGAAATCAGCCTTCCTGGGCACGCTGTGCCGGGCGTCGGCCTGCGCCGATGTCCTCGGTCGGCGAAGGCCGACCACAGGCCGAAGGCCTATGGCGGGCGACTTTAGTCGGCACAGGTAGTTACCCTGCTTGCAGGACAGGCGCTTTGCAATCAGCGATTCGCGATACGCGATACGCGATTAGCGATATGCGATTAGCGATATGCGATACGCGACCAGGAGGCTATATGTTCCGTGCCGCCGTTGTGACCGTCAGCGATAAGGGGTATGCCGGGGAGCGGGAGGACGTCAGCGGGCCGTTGCTGGCGGACCTCCTGCGCGCCATCGGCGCCGAGGTGGTGGCCCAGACCATTGTCCCGGACGATCCGGAGCAGATTCAGCAGGCCCTGGTCCACCTGGCCGACGACCTGCAGGTGGACGTGGTGCTGACGACCGGGGGGACGGGTTTCACCCCGCGCGACCACACCCCCGAGGCGACGCGCGCCGTCCTGGAGCGGGAGGCGCCGGGGCTGGCGGAGGTGCTGCGCTGGGAGGGATACCGCCGCACCCCGCAGGCCGTCCTCTCCCGGGGTGTTGCCGGACTGCGGGGCCGGACCCTCATCATCAACCTGCCGGGGAGCCCCCGGGCGGTGCGGGAGGGCATGGAGGTCCTGGCCCCCATTCTCCCCCACGCCGTCCAGATGGCCCGGGGGGAGGATACAGAACACCGTTAGTGCTGATGTGCCAGGCACTTGGGAAGTGCCTGGCACATTTTCATGTTCATGCGGTCTCTACGCCGTCTCCAGGTACCGCTCCAACTCCCACGGAGTGACCTGGATGCGGTATTCCTCCCATTCTTTCCGCCGGGCCCGCAGCATGGTCTCCACAATCGCAGGGCCCAGTGCCTCCCGGATGACCTCATCCCGCTCCAGTTCGTCCAGCGCCTCCGCCAGGGTGCCAGGGAGGGTGCCGATGGAGCGCTCCCGCAAGTCGCACTCGTCAAAATGATAGACATCTTCGTTGACCGGAGGCGGCGGGATCAGGCCTTTTTCTATCCCGTCCAGCCCGGCGGCCAGCATAGCCGCGAAGGCCAGGTAGGGATTGGCGCTGGGGTCGGGGCAGCGCAGTTCAATCCGCGCCGCTTTCTCCCGCCCCGCGCGCACCGCCGGCACCCGGATGAGCGCGGAGCGGTTCAGGTGGGCCCAACAGACATAGACGGGCGCCTCGTAGCCGGGAGTCAGACGTTTGTAACTGTTCACCGTGGGGGCGACGACGGCGGCCAGCGCCCGCGCGTGGACCATCTGCCCGGCGATGAACTGGTAGGCCAGCGGGGAAAGATGGTACGGGTCGTCCGGATCGTAGAAGAGATTACGCCCGGAGGGGTCGGAGAGACTCTGGTGGGTGTGCATGCCGGAGCCGTTGATGCCAAAGATGGGCTTGGGCATGAAACTGGCGTAGATGCCGTGGCTGGCGGCGATGGCCCGCACCGTGTACTTGAAGGTGACGGCGTTATCGGCACTGGTGAGGGCATCGGCATAGCGGAAGTCTATCTCGTGCTGACCGGTGGCGACCTCGTGGTGGCTCATTTCCACCTGGATGCCCAGAGCCAGGAGCATCAGGACGATTTCGCTGCGGACCTGCTGAGCCTCGTCCCGGGGGGAGAAGTCAAAATACCCGCCGACGTCGTGGGGAACGGGGCGCAGGCTGGTGTCGTTGTTGCGCCGGAAGAGGAAGAACTCTATCTCCGGGCCGACGTTGTAGATGTACCCCTTTTTCGCGGCCCGGGCTAACATCCGCTTGAGGGTGGAGCGGGGGTCGGAGGGAGAGGGCTTCCCGTCCGGGTCGTAGACGTCGCAGAAGATGCGGGCGCGCCGCCGCTCCGGCTCGCTCCAGGGAAGCACCCGGTAGGTGGCCAGGTCGGGCACCAGCAGGCGGTCGCTCTCGTAGATGCGGGCGAAGCCCTCTATGGAGGAGCCGTCAAACCAGACGCCGTTCTCCAGGGCCTCCTCCAACTGGGTCACCGGGATGGTGACGCTCTTGACGGTGCCCAGAATGTCGGTGAACTGCAGGCTGACGAACCGGACACCATCGTCCTGGGCGCGAGTGATCAGTTCTTCGGGGGTCATCTCTCCTCCTTGAATACGTAATGATGTTGGTATAATGTTGTGTGATGTGCAACGTTATCCCGGGGCGGGGTGTAGGGGCGACCCTTGCGGTCGTCCTCTGGGGCAGGGGCAAGCCCTGCCCCTACGATGCTACCACCCGGATGTGCAATTCGGCCAGTTGCTCCGGGTCCACCGGAGAGGGGGCGTTGGCCATCAGGTCCACGGCCTGACCGGTCTTGGGGAAGGCCATGACCTCCCGGATGCTCTCCTCCCCGGCCAGCAACATCACCACCCGGTCAATCCCGGAGGCGATCCCGCCGTGGGGTGGAGTGCCGTACTCAAAGGCCTCCAGCATGTGGCCGAACCGCTCCCGGGCCTGCTCCACGTCCAGACCGATGAGGCCGAAGATTTTCTCCTGGACCTCCCGTCGGTGGATCCGGATGGAGCCCCCGGCGATCTCTTCGCCGTTGCAGACCAGGTCGTACTGCTGGCCGCGCGCCGCGCCGGGGTCCGTATCCAGGAGCGGCAGGTCTTCGGGCATCGGCGCGGTGAACAGGTGGTGGCTGGGGTCCCAGCGGCGTTCGTTTTCGTTCCACTCAAAGAGCGGGAAGTCAATGATCCAGCAGAAGGCCATAGTCCCGGGGTCGCGCAGGCCCAGACGCTCCCCCAGTTCCAGCCGCAGGGCGGAGAGGGCCGCCGCCACCCGCGGGGGCCGGTCCGCCACGAAGAGCATCAGGTCGCCGGGCTGAGCCTCCATCCGGGCGATGATGGCCTGTACCTGCTCATCGGTCAGGAAACGGGCGAAGGATGAGCGGATTTCGCCGTCCGGCGACAGGGCCAGCCAGGAAAGGCCCATCGCGCCCTCTTTCTGGGTCAGCGAGGTCAACTCATCCAGTTGACGGCGGCTGTATCCGGCGCAGCCGGGGGCGCGAAGGCCCTTGACCTGTCCGCCCGCCGCGACGGCCTGGGCGAAGATGCCGTAGTTGCTCCCGGCGACCAGGTCGGAGATGTCCACCAGTTCCATCCCGAAGCGGAGGTCGGGTTTATCCGTGCCGTAGCGGGCCATGGCCTCGGCGCAGGTGAGGCGGGGGAACGGTTTGGTCAGCAGGCGGCAGTCGGAGCATTCCTCCACGATGCCGATCATCAATTCCTCTATGAGTTCCATGATGTCTTCCCGGGTGACGAAACTCATTTCCAGGTCCAGTTGGGTGAACTCCGGCTGCCGGTCGCCGCGCAGGTCCTCGTCCCGGAAGCAACGGGCAATCTGGAAGTACCGCTCAAACCCGGCTACCATCAGGAGTTGCTTCAGTTGCTGGGGGGATTGGGGAAGCGCGTAGAACTTGCCGGGGTGAAGGCGGCTGGGCACCAGATAGTCCCGGGCGCCCTCTGGTGTACTCTTGAAGAGGATGGGGGTTTCAATTTCCAGGAAGCCCCGCGCGTCCAGGAAATCCCGGATGTACTTGATGACCCGGTGGCGCAGGATGAGGTTGCGCTGCATCCGTCGCCGCCGCAGGTCCAGGTAGCGGTATCGCAGGCGGAGCGATTCCTCCACCGGGGTGTCCTCAAAGATAGGGAACGGCGGGGTGCGGGCCGGGTTGAGGACGACGATTTCGTCGGCCAGGACCTCTATCTCGCCAGTCTCCATCCGGGGGTTGACCCGGTCGGCGGGGCGGGGGCGGACGGTGCCGCGCACCTGGAGGACGTATTCCTGACGGACACGGGCAGCCAGTTCGTGGGCTTCGGGGGCGTGGGCGATGTCGGCGACGATCTGGACGATGCCCCAGCGATCGCGCAGGTCAACGAAGATCAGGCCGCCGTGGTCCCGCTGGCGATTGACCCACCCGGCCAGGGTGACGGCCTGGCCCACATGGCGGGCGCGCAGTTCGCCGCAGTGATGGGTCTTCAGCATGGTACCTCCTGGGAGTGGAATGGGCCGTATATAAAGCGACAGGCCGCCCTCCTTTTGGGGGCGGCCTGGCCATAAGCGATCCGCAGGTTAACCGCGTGGCAGCGACGGCTGCCGCCCCTCGGGCGGGCCGGGCCAGCGGTTATTGTCCACAATGATCGGGCGAACCATATCGGCCTCTACTTGCAAATTATACCACCATTTGTAGATTTGGCAAGCAGAGAGATGACCAGAAATTCTATCGCATTTCTAATTTTCCTCTTGCGGAATTCTAACGCGTCTGTGGCATGATAGGGGCGCAATTGGGAAGCCCGGTAGCGGGCATTCAAATCCCTGAGGGCAAAGGAGGTGATTAGCATGTTGGTGCGATGGGAACCGTTCCGGGAGTTGGTCAGCCTGCGCGAAGCGATGAACCGGCTCTTTGAAGAGTCCTTCGTTCGCCCCTGGGGGGCCTTCCCCCGCTGGGCCGAGGGTCCGGCCGTGGACATGTACGAGACGGATAACGCCGTGGTGGTGAAGGCTGCCATTCCGGGGGTGGACCCGAAGGACGTGGAGATCAGTGTCACGGGCGACACCCTGACCATCCGGGGTGAGGTCAAGAAGGAGGAGCAGGTCAAGGAGGAAAACTACCTCCGGCGCGAGCGGTACTACGGCTCCTTCTGCCGCTCCTTCCTCCTGCCCACCCGGGTCGTCGCCGACGACGCCGAGGCGGTCTTTGAGAACGGAGTGCTGACCCTGACGCTTCCGAAGGCCGAAGAGGTCAAGCCCTG
>JAGHZG010000066.1 GCA_017743275.1 Chloroflexota bacterium
GGGAGGGGGCGGAGGCCGTCCTTTCGGTCAATCCCGCCATCCTGGTGATTGTGGAGGGGGTGGGCAACGCGTCCTATAACGGCGGATGGCCCGCGTTCTGGGGGGAGAACATGGCCGACCGGGACGTGGAGATCGCCCCCGAACTCTTGGAGCGCATCCTCTACCTTCCCCACGCCTACGGCCCCAGCGTCTACCGTCAGCCCTACTTTGACGCCCCGGACTTCCCGTCCAATATGCCCGCGATCTGGGAGGCCCACTTCGGCTGGATGGCGGGGAAGTACCCCCTGGGCATCGGCGAGTTCGGCGGGCGGTACGAGGGGGACGACCAGGTCTGGCAGGACGCCTTCGTGGACTACCTGCTGGCAAAGGGTATCCGTATCTGGTTCTACTGGGCCCTGAACCCCAACTCCGGCGACACCGGCGGGGTTCTCCTGGACGACTGGAAGACCGTCCATGAGGGGAAGATGGCGTTGCTGCGGAGGTTGATGGGAGGGAAAGAGTGAAAAACCACGAAGGACACGAAGGGACACAATTCGTGTCCATTCGTGAAATTCGTGGCGAATGATAAGCCCCTGCGAGGCACGGGTGTGTCCCAGTTTTGTCGGGCTGGGCCGCTGGCCTTTTCGCCTGGCCGTAAACGGCCAGGCTCAGGCAAGGATGAGGCGCTAAAGCGCCCCTCTCCACTGGGCAACTCGTGTTCCGCTTGTAGGACAACTGCTTGCAGTTGTTTTACAACAGGGAGAGGGCGCTTCCAGCGCCCGGTACTTCCTCAGCCAGGCCGTTTACGGCCTGACCCACCGGGCTTCCGACGATTTTGGGACACACCCCGAGGCGCTTGACAAATTCACCGTTCTGTGATATAGGTTAACCAGCGCAACAGGGCCGCGAGGCGGGCGAAGGGGAAGGACACATGTTGACCAGGCAAATGGATGTCAAAGAAGCACAGGTCCGATTACAGGAATTACTTTCACAGATTGTTTCAGGAGTAGAGTGGATTCTTACGGATGGACCGACCCCCGTGGCTCGCCTTGTACCCATACCCTCTCGCGTGGCGGGGCTACACGCAGGAGCGATTTGGACCAGCCCAGACTTTGACAAACCCCTACCCGAAGAATTCTGGATGGGCAACGGGTGAAGCTGTTACTGGACACGCACACATTTATCTGGTGGGATAGCGAACCTGATAGACTCTCGCCGCAGGCTCTGGCACTTTTTGTTTGGTGAGTGTGCTTAGTCATTGCGCTCGCGGCGGCTAAAGCGCGAGCCGATGCCAACAACCGATACCCCCAAAGACGAGGATCAGGAAGAGTAGGCATCGTAGCGGGGTTCCAGAGAGTCGGGCCGTTGGCTGGAAGCCCGATACCAGCGCCGATGCCGAATGGGCCTGGGAGTCGCCCGCCGAACCCTGACCTGCCCGCCGGCCGGTCAGGCAGTAGTCCGGGCCGGAGTCGCCACCGTTATCCGGGCTGAGGGTATGGGCCCGACCGCGCGGTCGGCGCCGTACCCGCGAACGAGTGAGGCTGGCTTTCCCCAAAACGCGCCGTCACCGGCGCGTTTTTGTTTCCGGGAAGGCCCCTCAGCGGGGTGGCACCACGGGAAAAAAACGCCCGTCCCGGCAAGGGGACGGGCGTTTTCGTTTCCACCACAACCAATCTACCATTCACCAATCTACCATTTACCAATTTACCATATTGAGGAGGTGCAAAATGACCGAACAAACCCACTTCTTACTCCCTCAGGACCGCCTGCCGAAGGCCTGGTACAACATCGTCGCCGATATGCCCTTTGAGGTCCCGCCGCTATTGCATCCGGTGACCCGCGAGCCCACCCGTCTTCCGCCGCCCCTCTTCTGCGACGCGCTGATAGAGCAGGAGGAGACACAGGAGCGGTACGTGGAGATACCGGAACCGGTGCGGGAGGTCTATCGGCTCTGGCGGCCCACCCCCCTGGTCCGCGCCCGGCGGCTGGAGCAGGCGTTGGATACGCCCGCCCACATCTACTACAAGTACGAGGGGGCCAGCCCGCCGGGGAGCCACAAGCCCAACACCGCCGTCGCCCAGGCCTTCTACAGCAAAGAGGCCGGGGTGAAACGGTTGGTCACCGAGACGGGCGCCGGGCAGTGGGGGAGCGCCCTGGCCTTCGCCTGCAACCTCTTCGGGATGGAGTGCGGCGTCTACATGGTGAAGGTCAGTTATTACCAGAAGCCCTACCGCCGGGTGCTGATGGAGGCGTGGGGGGCGCGCGTCGTCCCCAGCCCCAGCCCGGAGACCCAATCGGGGCGGTCCATCCTGGAGCGGGACCCCGACTCGCCGGGCAGTCTGGGCATCGCCATCAGCGAGGCGGTGGAGGTCGCCGCCACCCACGACGATACCAAGTACTCCCTGGGCAGCGTCCTCAACCACGTCCTGCTCCACCAGACGGTCATCGGCGAGGAGGCGCGGCTCCAGATGGAGATGGCGGGGGAGTCCCCCGACGTGGTCATCGGCTGCGTGGGAGGCGGGAGCAATTTCGCTGGACTGGCCTTCCCCTTCCTGCGCGACCGTCTCCAGAACGGCGCGTCCACCCGCTTCGTGGCCGTGGAGCCCACGGCCTGCCCCAGCATGACCCGCGGGGTCTACGCCTACGACTACGGCGATACGGCTCACCTGGCCCCCATCGCCAAGATGGACACCCTGGGGCACACCTTCATCCCGGCGGGCATCCACGCCGGAGGACTCCGCTACCACGGTATGGCCCCCCTTGTCTCCGCGTTGCACCGGCACGGCTACATTGAGCCTGTGGCGTATCCCCAACTGGCGGTCTTTGAGGCCGCGGTCCTGTTCGCCCGCACGGAGGGGTTCATCCCCGCGCCCGAGACGGCGCACGCGGTTCGCGCGGCGATAGACGAGGGGCTGGCCGCGCGCGAGGCAGGGGAGAAACGGGTGATCCTCTTCAACTTCAGCGGGCACGGGCACTTTGATATGGGGGCCTACGAGAGTTACTTCGCCGGGAAACTGGAGAACTACGAGTACCCGGTGGAGCGGGTACTGGAGGCGCTGAAAGACCTGCCGGTGGTGGAGGGGTGACCTAATTCAGGAGCGAACGTGCCAGGCACTTCTGAAAGTGCCTGGCACGTGCTCCCCAACAACAAACCGTCGCCGCGATCGGGAATCGGATCGCGGCGACGGCTGGTTGCCCCGGAGAGGACTCGAACCTCCACGCCCTGTCGGGCACAGGCCCTCAACCTGCTGCGTATGCCTATTCCGCCACCGGGGCCGGCAAGGATATTATACTCCGATGTGGCAACTTGTCAAACGAGAACGTGCCAGGCACTTCTGGAAGTGCCTGGCACGTTCGGATGACCTTCAGGATTCACCCGCACCCAGCAGACCAGCCAGGCGCGGGGGTACCATGGCGACGACCCTCAGTCCGCGCGCGGTAGGGTTTTGTGACTCCACGACCCCCTGCTCGCGAATTAACTGGAGCAGGTCACCCCGGTCAAAGGGAAGCACCACGTCCACCGGTACCAGGTCCTTCTTCAGGATGCCCTCTACCTTCTCCAGCAGGTCCGGTAGCCCGTCCCCTCGCAGGGCGGAGATCAGCACCGGATTGGGCAGGTCCGCCGCGAGAGTTTTTGCCTCTTCCGGGTCCGTCAGCCGGTCCACTTTGTTCAGCGCGGTGACCATAGGCTTCCCCGCCGCTCCGATGGCCTCCAGGGTCTCCAGGACCGCCTCGGCCTGGCGTCGGGCCTGAGGATGGGTGGCGTCCAGGACGTGGAGCAACAGGTCGGATTCTGCCACCTCCTCCAGTGTGGCCCGGAAGGCCGCGACCAGATGGGTGGGCAGTTTCTGGATAAATCCGACGGTGTCGGTGAACAGGACGGTTCGCCCGCTGGGCAGACGCACCCGTCGGGTGGTCGGGTCCAGGGTGGCGAACAGTTTGTCTTCTACCAGGACTCCGGCATCCGAGAGCGCGTTCAGGAGGGTAGACTTGCCGGCGTTGGTGTAGCCAACGATGGAGACGACCGGGATGCCCTCCCGGCGCCGCCGGGCGCGGTAGCGGCTGCGGTGGGCCCGCACTTCTTCCAGTTCGGCCTTCAAGTGAGCGATGCGCCGCCGGATGACCCGACGGTCGGTCTCCAACTGGGTCTCGCCGGGGCCGCGCACGCCCACGCCCCCCGTCGCGCCGCCGGCCCGCCCGCCAACCTGCCGGGCCAGGTGGGTCCAGGCCCGGGTCAGGCGCGGCAGACGGTATTCGTACTGGGCCAGTTCCACCTGCAGCGCGCCCTCGCGCGTCTGGGCGTGCTGGGCGAAAATGTCCAGAATCAACGCCGTGCGGTCCAGTACCTTCACTCCGTCTCCCAGCGCTTTCTCCAGTTCCCGCTGGTGCCGGGGGGAGAGTTCGTCGTCAAAAATGATCACATTCGCGGCAGTCTCCGCCACCCGTTCCACCAGTTCCTCCACCTTGCCCGGGCCGATAAACGTGGCCGGGTTGGGCCGTTCCAGCCGCTGGGTGACCTGCCCCACGACGTCCAGACCTGCGGTCCGGGCCAGTTGGGCCAGTTCCTCCAGCGACGCCTCTACGGGCCAGGCGCCGTCGGGGGAATCGCCTGGTGTCTTCCACTCTACGCCGACCAGAATGGCCCGCTCGCGGGCGGGACCGGTGGGTTCAACGGGTCTGGCGATGTTCCACCTCCTGCGAAGCGTCCGGTTGCGGGCGGACACCCGGCGAGCGCGATGGGTGAAAGCAATAGCCCACTTTCCGCACCGTGGTTAAACATCGGGGACGTCGGGGGTCCTCCTCTATGGCCTTCCGTAGCCAGTGGACGTGAACCTCCAGCGTGCGGGTATCGTCCAGGTAGTCAGTTTCCCAGACTTCTTTCATCAGAAAGGCGCGGGTCAGAACCCGCCCGGGGTTCCGCATAAAGACTTCCAACAGGCGGGCCTGGCGGGGAGTCAGGCGATGCTCATCGCCCTTCCGAATGAGCACCCGTCGCTGAAGGTCCAGAGTCAACTCCCCGGCTCTCAGCAAGTGATTGCCCGGCGGGGAAAGCAGTCGCTTCACCCGGTTGAGCAGTTTGCGCGCTGTGGGCGTCCCGCGCAAAACGCTCACACCGGGGTAGTGGGGTCGCTTCTGGCCCTCCGGGATGATCAGCAGAATGGGGATGGGAGGCTCGTTGGCGCTCAGCGCTTCACAGAGCCGCAGCCCGTTGAAGCGCAGACATCGGGTGTCTATGACCAGCAGGTCCGGAGGGTCGGTTTCCAGCGCCAGAGAGGTGGCGCGCAGGGTATGCACCCGGTATACCTGAAAACCTTGCTTCTCCAGGACCGGCGCGCAGGACGTCTTGGCCGTCCGTTCCCCCTCTACGAGCAAGATATGGCCTTCCATGCTCCCTGCTCCGGTTGATCCGGGCGGTTGAACACACAAAATGAGCGGTTGCTGCGGGTGCTGAAGGTCCGGTGGGAGATGACGAAGCGACTCTCATTATACTCCAACTGGGGGATAAGGCAAGAGGCCCGCTGGCGGGTACATTCTGTAATGTAGGACAACTGCTCGCGGTTGTCCTACAAAGCCGCCAGACCCGGTAAAATTGGGACACGCCCGCTGGTGGACCATCGGGCTGATGGAGCAAAATCTTGCAGTTTTGACCAGAAATGTCCAGTTAGACCTCAACCCCGATTGAGTGCATACCTACCCGGCCCCTATCGGGCCAGGTCATATACTTTCCGCCGGGGCCAGCCGGAGAGCGCCGCAACCTCGCGCGCGGCCTGGGCCGGGGGGAGCCCCATCCGCAGGCGCTCCTCCATCGCCGCGCGCACTCGCTCCTCGTCCCAGCGTTCCCTTTCCGGCGCCCCACCGATGACCAGGGTAAATTCCCCCCGGGGCTCCTGTGTGGCAAAGTGAAGGCGCGCCCCGGAAATCGTCCCCCGCCAGACCTCCTCAAACATCTTGGTCAGTTCCCGGCAGACCGCGATGCGACGGTCCCCCAGTACATCCTCCAGGTCTGCCAGCGCTTCCAGCAGTCGGTGGGGCGCTTCAAAGGCAACCAGAGTCCACCGAACCCCGGCAACTTCTTCCAGCAACGCCCGCCGCTGGCTCCTGTGCCGGGGGAGAAACCCCAGGTACAGGAACCGGTCAGTGGGAAGGCCGGAGAGGACGAGGGCAGTGACCGGGGCAGTCGGGCCAGGAACCGCTGTCACAGGATACCCCCGGTCCAGCGCGGCCCGCACCAGTTCGTAGCCGGGATCGGAGAGACCGGGCATCCCTGCCTCGGAGATGAACGCCACATCCCCCTCTTCCAACTGGCGCAGGATGCGCTCCATTTTCTGCTGACGGTTCCCCTCAAAGTAACTGGTTACCGGTCGGGAGATGCCGTAGTGGGCCAGCAGGAGACGCGCCCTACGGGTGTCCTCCGCTGCGACCAGGGACACCTCCCCCAGCACCCGCAGCGCGCGCAGGGTGATGTCTTCCAGGTTGCCGATAGGAGTGGCAACGAGATAGAGGGTGCCCATTGTCATGAGACGTGAGACGTGAAACGTGAAGCGTGAAAAGTGTCAGCGTTCCCGGAATTCTACAGTGACCCGAGAACACATATCGGGCAGGACGACGGCGACGATGGACGAGAGCGGCGGGTAGACCTGACGGGAATCCGGGGCATGGAGTTGGACGTACCAGACCCCGCGCCCTCCGGCAGGCAGCAGGGCCTGCCAGCGCCCGGCCTCGTCGGAAAAGAGCACCGTCTCATACGAAGAGAACCCGGCCTCCGCTGCCCAGAGGTGGACGGGGTACCCCTCCATACCCTGTCCTCGCCGGTCAATCACTGCCCCGGCTATCACCCGACAATCCGTCGCGCCCGGGCGGACCTCCACCGTCGCCGTGAAGGGATATGTGGGTTCTGGTGTCGGCGTGAGCGGAGACGGACGCAGCGGGGTAGGAGTCGGAAAAGGGGACGGCGTGGGAGATGGCGCCGCTGTCTCTTCGGACGCCTCCGGCTCGGGCCAACTGACCGATGTTGCGGTCACCGCAGGTGGCGGGAAGGGGTTGAGAGGCACCATTGGCTCCACCGCGATCACCGCATACAGGACCCCCAGCAATCCCGTTGCGACCACCAGTACCAGCGCCAGCCCGTTCAGCACCCGCGCCTTCACCGCCCCGCTCCTGCTCCCTGCGATTTGCCAACTGCGACCTGTTACCGGTTCCTCCACTCCTCCCAGTTCAGCGTGCAGATGACGTAGCCCAGGGAGCGAGTGGCCCAGTCCCCCAACTGGACCTGAACCCAATCGGATACCGGGCGGAAGGTGCCGTCCGGGCTGGGGTACTTGTCGTACACCCGGACGCGAATATCCAGCGCGCGGTAGGCGCTGGGGTCGCAGGAGCGCTCCCACGCGGCCGCGCTCCCGTACATCAGGTTGTACCGGATATCTGCTCCGGCGATATGATCAAAGGTCTCCGGGATGCCCGGGCAGTTGACCGCCACGTGGTAGCCGGGGAGAGGGTTCCCATCCAGGTCCTGCAGGTGCCCCGCCACCCCTGACCAGGGGATGCCGTACACATTCGCGCGATATTCCACCTGGCAGGTGAACGGATACGGCGCCCGGGTCACGCGGGGAGTGGGCGTCGCTGTCGGCGGCCAGGTCGGCGTTGGTGACGGGGTCAGGGTGCTGTCTCT
>JAGHZG010000067.1 GCA_017743275.1 Chloroflexota bacterium
TCATCCGGGAGTACGGCGCGGACGCGCTCCGGTATACCCTGCTCACCTCGTCCACGCCGGGCAACGACATGAACCTGGACCCGCGCCGGATTGAGGGGGCGCGGAACTTCGCCAACAAAATCTGGCAGGCGGCCCGCTACGTCCTCTCCGTCTGCGAGCGCTGGCCCGGAGAGGTCCCGGCTCTGGAAGGACTACCGCTGGGGCAGCCGGAGCGCTGGATTCTGAGCCGCCTGGCCCGCCTGATTGCCACCGTGAACCATCTTATGGAAGACTACCAGTACGGGGAGGCTGGCCGCCAGATCAACGACTTCCTCTGGAGCGAGTTCTGCGACTGGTATCTGGAGATTTCCAAGATTGCCATCTACGCGCCGGACGCCACGCCCCAGTCCACCGCCCCGACGCGCGCGGTGTTGCTGACGGTGCTGGAGGAAGCGCTGCGGCTGCTGCATCCGTTCATGCCGTTCGTGACCGAGGCACTGTGGCAGGCGTTGCCCGTCCCCAAAGAGACGGAGTCCCTTATGCTGGCCCGCTGGCCCGAAGAGGCCCCCTGGCCGGTGGACGAACGGGTGGAGGAGGAGATGGAGTTGCTGATGGGGCTCATCCGGGGCATCCGCAACATCCGGGCCGAGTACAACGTGGAGCCGGGGAAGCGCATCCCGGCCCTGTTCGCCGCCGGGGAGTGGGCCGGCCTGCTGCGGGAGGAGCAGGCCATCCTCTGCACACTGGCGAAACTGGACCCGGTGGGGCTGACGGTCGCGGAGGCGATGGACGCGCCGGCCCAGGCGGCGACGGTGGTGGTGGGCGACGTGGCGGCGTACCTGCCGCTGGCGGGGCTGGTGGACCTGGAGGCGGAGCGGGCGCGGCTGGAGAAGGAACTGGCGAAGGTGACGGCGCGTATTGCTCGTAGCGAGGCACTGCTGGCCGGGGAGTTCGCCCAAAGGGCCCCGGCGGCGGTCGTGGCGCGGGAACGGGAGAAACTGGAGGACCTGCGGGCGGCCCGTCAGCAACTCCAGGAGCGGTTGGCCCGGCTCAGATAAAAACAAAACAGGTGACAGTCACCTACAAGGTGACTGTCACCTGGACTGTCACCTGATTTGACAAAAATCCTCTCTGCTGGTAGAATACAGGCCGCACGGCCCGTTCGTCTAGTGGACCAGGACGCTGGCCTCTCAAGCCGGAAACAGGGGTTCGAATCCCCTACGGGCCATCGGCCCATCTGTGGGAAAATGTAGGGGCAACCGCAAGGGGGCGACCGCAAGGGTCGCCCCTACAATTTTTGTCCCCGGCCAATCGTAGGGGCAGGGCTTGCCCCTGCCCCTGGGCTTGCCCCTGCCCCTGTGAGGGCGAACGCAAGGATCGCCTTACATTCGTGCGTGTCCTTCGTGTCCCTCGTGGTTATTTTCTACCCCGCCACCGCTGCAGCCCCCAGCCGATGAGCACCCCCAGCGGCGCCAGAATCACCCCCAGAAGCCCCGTCGGCACCATCTGCAACAGGTCCATATAGTACTTGAACCCCAGTTTCAGGTCCGGGAGGGCCCAGGAGAAGCGGATGTTGTAGAGCCAGTAGAACAGGTCCACCTGGAGCAGGAGCAGGTAGCCCACGAAGAAGGCGAAGGTCACCATCCGCTCCAGGGTCTGCAGGAGGGGCCGTTTCCAGGAGACGAAGGCCAGCAGGAGCCCGGCCACGGTGAACGAGAGGGCCGCGTCCAGCAGCCGTTCGTTGAAGAAGGCCTTGATCTGGGCCTCGGTGTTGAAGGCGGAGAGAGACCAGTTGTACCCCCGCCCGAAAAAGAGGGCGTTGTAGAAGGCGAAGTAGAGCAGGGCAAACCCCAGCGGGATCAGCAACTGGCGCCATCGTCGCCGGAAGAGGAGCAGGTAGAGAAGCGGGACGAAAGCAATGCCCAGAGCGATGGGCAGCCGGAGGAGCCGTTCCTGCCAGAATCGTTTCGCCCGCGCGGCCTGAGCCCGCGCCGTGATCTCCTCCCACATGCCACTCACGGCCCCCTCTTCCCCCCGCGCGAGCCGCTCCCGGTATTTGGTCAACACGTTCCCCGCAAACGGCCGGACCCCCAGGGCCTGGGCGTAGGCGTCGTAGAATCCCACCAGTTGCAGGCCGGCGTTCAGCCCGATGCGCCCTTTCGTTTCGGCCGATGCCTCCAGCATCTCCACCAGCGGGCGGCCCTGGGCGTGGACCGGGATGGGGATGCCCAGCAGGGCGGCAATGGTGGGGGCGATGTCGGCCTGAAGCCGCTCCGTATACACCCCGTGCCGGATGGCCTTCCCCACCATCACCAGCGGAACTTGCAGGACCGACTCCTCCCAGCCACCGTGCCCACCGACATCCACATGCCCGTGGTCGGAGATGACGATCAGGACGTCTTTCTCCGGGTCCAGTCGTTCTGCCAGGAAGCCGATGTAGCCGTCCACCCGTTGCACCTCATCCAGGTACGGAGAACTGATACCACCGTACAGATGGGCCAGTTCGTCGGTCCCCAAAGTAAACCAATATAAGGCCTTCTGAGTACTCGTCCAGTGTCCGAACGGCCAGATGGTAACTCTTGCTATCCATCTCGGTCCACGCTTCCAGCGGGATATTCTCCCCCTTAGGCCAGGACACTTCTATGAAGTCTGTGAGATGAGAGCCGTAGAGTTTTTCCCATCCTCCTCCCCCGACGATGACAGAGGGCATCCCGGCATCCCGCGCCGCCTTGAAGATGGTGTCCACCCGGACTTCCCCCTCGTACCAGTTGGTGGTCACCCCGCTGATCTCCTGCCAGGTGCCCGACACAAGGACCGTCCAGGAGGGATAGGAGAGCGACGGCTGCCCAATCCGAACGGAGAGGTCAGCCCCCCGCTGACGGAGTTCGTTCAGGCGGGGCATATTCCGGGAGGCGTCCAGCCGCAACCCGTCCACCAGGACCAGGACGACCCGTCGGGCCAGGGGTTCGGCCGCGATCCCCCGGGGCAGGTCGGTCAGGTAAGGGGTCTGGTACTCCACCACCGCGTCCCAGCTCAGCATCGCCAGGTTCTGGGCCTGGTAACCGATGGCCGCCAGGATGAGAAGGACCAGGACCAGCAGCAGGATTTTCCCCACGCGAGCCATATCACACCTCCTTGGGTATAATATGTTCTGATACTGGGAGTGCCAGCCCACCCCGACTTGATAACGGCGGGAATCTCTGGCCTCCCCTCGGGCAGCGCCTTCGGGGCGAAGCCTGAGATCTGGCTCAGGGAGGGCAGCGCTGTGCCTTCTTGTTTCCCTGCTCCTGAGGAGCAAATTCTATGTCCAGTATGCGCCCCTCGTCCCGATGGGCCTCGCCCCGAGCCCTCGGCCCCGAGGCCTCGGGCCGAGGGGGCTTCTCGGCCCGGGGGGTACTTCTCACCCGCATCCTGTTCACAATCTGCCACTCCCTTGTGTGAAAAACGCGGATTTCTTCTCACCGCAGAGAGTGCCAAGAATGCGTACCTCACCCCTCCCCCCAGCCCTCTCCCCTCTCCTGGCCGAAGGCCATGAGAGGGGGAGATAATGGAGGTTTGGGGGCGGCGGCTTCGCCGCCGCCCCAAACCCCTTCTTCTTCCCCCTTCTCTCCCGTTTCGGGGGAGAAGGAGGCAAGGGGGGATGAGGGGGTCAAAATGGGTCTGCCGACCGAGATTGAATGGATTTTCTGCGCCCCCTGCGTTCTCTGCGATGAAATCTGTTACGCTATGGAGAGGGCGAGCCCAATTTGCGGCTCAGTTTCTCCAGCATGTCCGCCACCATCGTGGGGAGGTCATATTGGGGCGACCACCCCCATTCCTCCCGCGCCGCGCTGTCATCCACCGTACGGGGCCAGGAATCAGCAATCCGCTGGCGGAAGTCCGGCCGGTATTCACAGACGAATTCGGGAATGTGCTTTTTGATTTCGGCGGCCAACTCCCCGACGGAGAAACTGAGGCCCGCCAGGTTGAAGTCTGTATGGTGCTTGAGGCGGGCGAAGTCGGCCTCCATCAGCATCAGCGTCGCCCGGATGCAGTCGGGCATGTACATCATCGGCAGGACCGTGTCCTCCCGGACGAAGCAGGTGTAGCGCTTGTGCTGGATGGCCTCGTAGAAGATTTCCACCGCGTAGTCGGTGGTGCCGCCGCCGGGCAGAGTCTCGCTGCTGATAATGCCCGGATAGCGGAGGCCCCGCACGTCCAGCCCGAAGCGGCGGACGTAGTAGTTGCCCAGCAGTTCGCCCGTGACTTTGGTCAGACCGTACATCGTCGTCGGGCGGAGGACCGTCTCCTGGGGGGCCGGGTCCCGGGGCGTCTCCGGGCCGAAGACGGCGATGGAACTGGGGACGAAGACTCGCACCATCCCGTGCTCCCGGGCGACCTCCAGGACGTTGTAGAGGCCGTTGATGTTGACATCCCAGGCCCGGTGGGGATTCTTCTCCCCGGCGGCGGAGAGGACGGCGGCCATATGGTAGATGGTGTCTATGTGGTACTTGCGGACCACCGCCTCCAGTTCTTCCCGTTTCGTGACGTCCAGGAATTCAAAGGGGCCCGAATCACAGAGGGCAGGTTTTTCAGGGGGACGCAGGTCTGTGGCAATGACGTTCTCTCTGCCATATTTTTCACGCAGCGCCTGGGTCAGTTCGGAACCAATCTGTCCGCAGGCTCCGGTGACCAGAATGCGCTTCATCTCTCGGTGATTGGACATGGGGGCTCCTCTTTTTGAAGGTCGCAGGTCGCAGGGTCGCAGGTCACAGGGTCGCAGGTCGCACGCCGCATGTCGCAGGTCGCACGTCGCAGGGCGCAGGTCGCACGTCGCAGGGCGCAGGTCGCACGTCGCAGGGCGCAGATCGCACGTCGCAGGGCGCAGGTCGCACGCCGGAGGTCGCAGGTTATGGCTCCCAAACGTGCTGGACCAGGATGCCCTCTTTCTGAAGGGCCTCCAGGAGCGTTTCCCGGTCCACCCCTTCCACCCGGATCGCGATGATCCGGTCCTCGGGGCGCTTCCCCCAGAAGGTCCCCAGGGAATGGATGTTGCCCCCCAGCGCGGCAATGCAGTCCACCACCCGGGCCAGGCTTCCCACCTTCTCTGGGATGACCACGGTGATGCGAAGGCTGGGGTATCCTCCCCCCAGGCCCTCCACGAAGACCCGGAAAATGTCCGTGTCGCTGATGATGCCCACCAATTGGTCGTTCTCCACCACCGGCAAGCAGCCGATGCGGTGCCGGATCATCACCTGGGCCGCCTCCTCAATGGGCAGGTCCGGCGAGACAGTGATGACGTCCCGATTCATGACCTGTCCCACCGTCATCCGGGAGAGGAGATACTGAATCTCAAAGTTGCTGAGGGACATTTCCGGTTTGGGGGACGCGTAGACCAGGGCTTTCTCGGTGGTGATCCCGACCAGTTTGCCGCTCGGGTCCACCACGGGCAGGTGGCGGAAGCGCTTCTGGCGGATCAGGTCCAGCGCGTCTTTGACGGATACATCAGGGGTAACGGTTATCGGGTTGGGGGTCATCCGGTCGCGAACCAGCATAGGGCCTCCTTTGAAACCAATGTACCAATGACCAATGTACCAATTTACCAATGACCCATATACCAACACACCGACTACCCCGGGGGCCAGCGCAGGGGGCGACCGCCCAGGAGGTGCAGGTGCAGATGAAAGACGGACTGGCCCGAAAGGGGGCCGCTATTGACCACCAGCCGGTAGCCGTCGGTGACTTTCAGGTCTTCCGCCAGTTGCCGGGCCACGATCATCATCTTGCCCAGCAGCGGCGCATCCCCTGGCTCCGCCTGCGCGATGCCGACGATGTGCCGGTTGGGGACGATGAGGATATGGACCGGCGCCTGAGGGTGCGCGTCGTGGAAGGCGGTCACTTCGTCGTCCTGATAGATGATGCGCGCCGGGGCCTCCCGGCGGACGATGCGGCAGAAAATGCAGTCCGACATAAGGTCACTCCTCAGCGGTGGGGTTTCTCAGATGGCGAAGCAACAGGGCGAGCAGCGCGTCGGCCAGGCGAATGACCTCCCCGGCGTCTTCTTCCGTCGGATGAGCCGTGGGCCGGTAGCGGGCTTCATTCTTCCACTGCAGCGCCCGGTTCAGCCCGCGGCCCAGTTCTGGGTCCAACTCCCCCGTTTTTACATAGAGTGCCCCGAACGAACTCACGATCCCCCCGTGACTGCCGGGCATATTGTCCTGTTTCAGCAGAATCAGCGCCTTCGCCGCCAGTTCCGCCGCATTGTAGCCAGCGTCTATCGCCAGCCGGAGACGACCCCGCTCCAGAACCTCGCGGGCCGATTCCAGGTACTCCTCGGCCAACCGCGCCAGGTCTTCCGCCATCGTCCGCTTCATTTCCTCCGCATCCATAGAATATACCTCCACCCCATGCCGGGTCACGTTGTACAGGAAATAATCCCGGGGCGGAACCAGGTCGTACACTGAAGAAAAGATAATTTCTATCGGGGCCTGCTGCCCGGTCATAAAATCGTAGGCCCGGTCCAGGATGACTCTTTCCACTTCCCGGCCGTCCAGGGTGGCGATCAGGATATCTATGTCGGAATCGGGGCCAGCCGTCCCCGTAGCCTGACTCCCAAAAAGGATGATGCGCGCGATTTTATCCCCACCCTCGCCGGAAAGCAGGTGGTCTTTGAAACGGACCAGGAGTTCCTGCAGGTCGTGCTTCTCCACCTCAGACGGCACTCCGCTGCGCTCCGTGCCTGACTACGAACGGGCAGGCGGCCAGCCTGCGCTACAATTATTCAGACGCTGACTGAAGTCAGCCTTCCTGGGCCTGCGGCCGATGGTCGGCCTTCGCCAACCCCCCAAGTGTCGGCGAAGGCCGACCCTTGGCACGCAGGGCCCAGGGAGGACGATTTCAATCGGCTGAATGGTTACCAGGAATTATACCACCTCTCCCAGGAGAAAACCATTCTGCTCTCCAACCAGGCGCGTGGGGGTGATCCGGTTGTGCAGGTCAGCGGGGCAGGCGGTGACGACCTGGAGGTAGTTGTCGGTCAGGCCGTGCCAGAGGCCGTCCCGCCGACGGCGCTCCCAGAGGACCGCCAGTTCCTGGCCCAGAAACCGCCGCCGGTATTGGGCCGCCAGGCGCTCCCCCAGGTCCCGCATCCGGGCCGCCCGCTCCTGCACCACTGGCTCGGGGACCTGTCCCTCCATCCGGGCGGCCGGGGTGCCCGGACGGGGAGAGAAGGGGAAAACGTGCAGACGGGCGAACTCCATCCGCTCCACGAAGGCCAGACTCTCAGCGAACTCCGCCTCGTCCTCCCCGGGGAACCCCACGATGATGTCGGTGGTGACGGCCATGTCGGAGACGGCGGCGCGAATCCGCTCCAGCAGACGGGCGTACCCGGCGGCGGTGATGCGGCGCCTCATTCGCCGCAGGGTCGCCTCACAGCCGGATTGCAGCGGCAGGTGGAGTTGACGGCAGAGGCGGGGGTTGGGCCAGAGGGCCAGCAGGGACTCATCCACGTCCCAGGGCTCCACCGAGGAGAGGCGCAGACGGGGGAGGTCGGTCTGGGCCAGAATCGCCGCGATGAGGCCCGCCAGCCCGCCCGGCAACCCCAGGTCCCGGCC
>JAGHZG010000068.1 GCA_017743275.1 Chloroflexota bacterium
CTGCGCCACCTCAGCCAGGCCGTTTACGGCCTGGCCCTCTGGGCCCCGACGATTTTGGGACACATCCCTGATAGCCCGTCGGTGCCCGGTCAGTAGTTCGTCGTCTGGTCTATCAGCCCTTTCTCCCGGGCCTGAAGGTCGCACAGGCGGTAGGTGACGGCCGCCAGAAGCCCGAAGAGGACCGAGAGACCCGTTAGGATGCCCAGCAGTTGGCCGTTGTTGAAGCCGGAGAGGGTGGGAAAGCCGCGTGCCAGGTCCCCCAGCAGGGAGCGGCGGATCAGTTCCAGCCAGTAGGTGATGGGCATAGCGAACCCCAGCGGCCGCAGCCAGGGCGGGAGGACCTCCAGGGGAAAGATGGCCCCGCTGAGCAGGTAGAGCGCCCCTGCCACCGCCTCGCCGATGAGAAAAAAGTGGTGGGCGATCATCAGGCTGATGCTGGCCAGCACCAGCCCCATCAGCGCCAGCATCACCACCCCCAGCATCAGCGACAGCAGAAAGAGGGGCCAGTCCACCCGCGCCGGGTGGAACGGCACATGCAGGAAGAGCACCCCCGCCGCCAGAGTGATGAAGACGGCGAAGGAGCCGGTCAGAAAGCGGGCCACCCCCCGTCCCAGCCAGTAGGCCGGGAGGCGAATCGGGGCGACGTAGATGTACTTCAGCGTCCGGTAGTGCTCCCGGTCGTCTATCACCGCCCAGGAGACCCCCGTCATCACCGCGCCGACGTAGATGTAGAAGGCGTTCCCCAGGTAAATGTACGGGAAGATGGGGTTCTCAAACTGGCCGTTGGTGATGACGCCGTACATGACCACCAGAATGGCCGCCGAGGCCAGCGGCTTCAGCATGGAGTAGATGGCGAACAGGATGGGGTCGGTCCAGTTGGACTCAATCTGCCACCCCAGCCACGTCGCGATGCGGAACGACCGCCAGGCCGCGGACCGGGTTTTCGGTAGATTGGTAGACTGGTAAATTGGGGGGGTGCTCATCTCCGGCTCTCCAACAGTCGCCCCTCCCGGATGGCCATCCGCTCCATGTACCCCAGCAGCCACCGCGCGGCGACCAGGAAGAGAACGCACAGGACCGCCAGAACGGCGACCTCCACAGGAACCGTCAGGAATCCCAGCGCGGCGCCGGAAGGGAAGAGCAGTTGCCGCATCGCGTCCAGCCCCAGCGTCAGCGGGATGATGGAGGCCGCCACCGCGACCCAGAAGCCCAGGTTCTTGACCGGGAAGTAGAAGCCGGAGAGGAGGTAGATGGGCTCCTGGGCCAGATTCGCCAGATGCCACGCCTCCCGCCCCCAGAGCAGGAAGAGGGACGCGCTCATCATTCCCAGCCCGTAGAGGGCCGCCAGGGTGAGGAGGAAGACCACCACCAGCGCGGGCAGGTTCCCCACCGCGTACTGGACGTGGAAAAGGAGGCTGCCGACCAGCAGGATGGCCGCCGCGCGCAGGGCCGTCGCGATGATGCCGCCCAGGGCCATTCCCAGCAGGATGGCCATCATGGAGTTGGGGGCCATAATATAGAGGGCCAGATTCCCCGACTCCTTCTCCCAGTAGAGTTGGCTGGACATACTCCAGAGGACGTTGAGCCAGAAGGCCGTCATCGCCCCGCCGACGACGACGAAGCCCACATACTCCTCCGGCGCCCCGATGGCCCGGTAGACGAAGACATAGGCGGAGACGGCCAGGATGGAGAGGAAAACGTCAAAGAAAATCCACGACCGCTCCCGCTGCTGGCCGACCACCCGGGGGTAGGCGCGGGCGACCACCGTTTTCAGGAAGAGGCGCCAGCCACTGGCCTTGGGGACCGGTGCGAAGAAGGGGCGGGCCTCACTGCCCATCGGCGACCTCCTCTTCCGCCAGCGGGCGGCCCACCAGTTCCACGAACACGTCCTCCAGCGTCGGCTCCCGCTTGGTCAGGTGGCGGACCTGCACCGCGCGCTCGGTCAGGACGTGGATGACGCCGGGCAGGGCGGAGTCGGCGGCCAGGATCAGACTCAGCCGCGCGCCGCCATCGGCATCGGTCAGCACGGCCTTGCGGACGCCGGGGAGCGCTTCCAGCATGGAAGAGGTCAGGCCGTTGGGGGCGGTGATTTCTATGTCAAAGAGGGCGTCCCGCTGGAGGCGGCGCTTCAGTGCCTCGGGCGAGTCGCAGGCCAGCACCCGCCCCTGGCTGATGATGGCGACCCGGTCGCAGAGTTCGTCCGCCTCCACCATGTAGTGCGTGGTCAGGAGGACCGTCCGGTCGGGATGGGCGTCCATCCACTCCCGGATGAACCGCCGGACATCCCGGGCCGCATTGACGTCCAGCCCCAGCGTCGGCTCGTCCAGGAAGAGAATCTCTGGGTCGGTAAGGAACCCCCGGACGATGTTCATCTTCTGCCGCAGGCCGGTGGAGAGGTCAGAGGATTTGGTGTGGATGCGGTCGGCCAGGCCGATGCGGCGCAGCAGTTCCTCAATGCGGCGGTTTGCCTCCCGGGAGGGGAGGCCGTAGAACTGAGCGAACATCCAGAGATTTTCCCGCACGGTGAGCAGGCCGTAGCCGGAGGCCTCGCCGCCGGAGACCATGTTGATGCGGGGGCGGATTTTGTGGGGCTCCCGCACCACGTCAAACCCGGCGACCCGGGCCCAGCCGGTGGTGGGGGCCAGCAGGGTAGTCAGAATCTTGATGAGCGTCGTCTTTCCGGCACCGTTGGGGCCCAGCAGGCCGAAGAGTTCGCCGCGCGGAATCTGCAGGTTCACATCCCGCAGGGCGACCACCTCTTTGCGGATGCGCCGCTCCCGCCGGTTGCGGATGGTGTAGATACGTCCCAGATTTTGGGTTTCAATGGCCAGGTCTGCAGACATCGGACTCCTCACGTAGTCTCAGCGATCACCATCGGAGGCGAATCGGAGTCCTATTGTACCTCTTTCTGGATGTTTGCGCCAGTTGCCGCCGTGAAACGGAACGTAACTGTTCAGCCTCCCCCACCGCCAGCGGCTTCGCCGCTCGCCGCAGGCAGCGGGGGAGGGGTGAGGAAGGCTGAACAGTTACAACGGAACTTGACAATTCTCTCTTCCGGAGTATAATATTTTTGCCCCTGGATGTCCGAGCCCCAGGGTGTTCTCAGCGGTCCGCCGTTCCGATAAGGAGGTGATGTCCTTCGGAGAAGAATCCCCCTGCTTCTGTTGACCGCATCTCCTATAATCCCCGTTGTTGCTCACCATTGTTGCTCAAAGGAGGAGTAACTATGTCCCGCAGAACCCTCTGGTCTATGATGAGTCTTGTCGTGGTACTGGCGATGCTCCTGGTCGCCTGCAGGCCAGCCCCGACTCCCACCCCTGCGAAGAAGCAACTGGAAATCTTCTCCTGGTGGACGACGGGTGGCGAGGCGGCTGGTCTCCTAAAACTCTTTGAACTCTACAATCAGAAGTTCCCGGATGTGGAGATCATCAACGCCACCGTGGCTGGCGGGGCCGGCTTTGAGGCCAAGCCCGCGCTGAAGGCCCGCATGTTGGGCGGCGACCCGCCCGACTCCTTCCAGGTGCATATGGGCCGTGAACTCATTGACACCTGGGTCACCACCGGCTATATGGAGCCGCTGGACGACCTTTTCAAGCAGGAGGGCTGGGAGGCCGTCTTCCCCAAGGGCGTGCTGGAGATCATCTCCTACGACGGTCACTACTGGTCCGTCCCGGTCAACATCCACCGGGCTAACGTCCTCTGGTACAACAAGAAAGTCTTTGAGGCCAATGGCTGGAAACCCCCGGAGACCTTTGAGGAGTTCTTTGCTCTGGCGGAGCAGATGAAGGCCAAGGGGATCACGCCGCTGGCCCTGGGCGACGTGGGCATCTGGGCCTCCACCCACCTCTTTGAGGTCATCCTGGCGGGCACCATGGGCCCGGAGAAGTACAAGGGGCTCTGGACCGGTCAGACCGACTGGAACGGCCCGGAGGTCAGGCAGGCTCTGGAGACGATGGCGAAGATGCTGGAGTACGTGAATCCCGACCACTCCGCCCTCTCCTGGGATCAGGCCAACGACCTGGTCATCCAAGGCAAGGCCGGGATGACCATTATGGGCGACTGGGTGGACGCCGATAACCTGGCGAAGGGCTTCAAGGACTCCGGCTGGGCTCCGCCACCGGGGACGAGGGGTGTTTTCATTGCCCTCTCCGACACCTTCGGCCTGCCCAAGGGCGCTCCCCACCGGGAGCAGGTGATTGAGTGGCTGCGGCTCTGCGGCTCCAAGGAGGGCCAGGAGGCCTTCAACCCGCTCAAGGGCTCCATCTGCGCCCGCAACGACTGCAACCCCGAACTCTTCGGCCCCTACCTGAAGACCGCGATGGAGGACTGGCAGAAGGATGTCGTTGTACCCAGCCTGGCTCACGGCGCCGCGGCCTCGGAGTCCTGGGTGACGATGATCAACGATGTGATGACCGTCTTCGTCACCGACCGGGATGTGGCCAGGGCCCAGGCCGGCCTGGCTCAGGCCTGCAAAGACGCCGGGGTCTGCAAATAACTGCCCCCCGGCCCGCGCTGCGGCGGGGCGGCCCGCAGGGCCGCCCCGCCTTCATAAATCCGAGTCATCATGCGCCGCTTATCCTGGGACCGGATCATCTCTATTCTGCTCATTCTCCCCTCCATCCTGGCCATTGCCATCTTCGTCTATGGCTTCATTGCCTGGAGCGGATGGGTTTCCCTCTCCAACTGGGATGGGCTGCGCCCCGACCTCTCCTGGGCCGGCTTTGTGAACTACGCCAAACTCTTCGCCACCCCCCGCTTCCAGATTGACATCCGGAACACGGTGGTCTTCACCACCTTCTTCCTGGGTGCCTGCATCTTTCTGGGATTGGGGATAGCCATCCTGTTGGACCAGGGGATTCGCGGGGAGAACTTCTTCCGCAGTTTATTTCTGTTCCCGATGGCTATTTCGTTCATCGTGACTGGCGTCACCTGGCGGTGGCTCCTGGCTCCCGGCGACCCGGCGACCGGTCGTCTGACCGGCATCAACGTCCTGCTGGGGAATCTGGGGCTCCCCCTTTCCCGGTGGTACACCGACCCCACTGTGGTCTACATCCAGCCCACCAGTGCCGTGGGGCAGTTCCTCCAGCAGGTCGGGCTGGGGTTTCTGACCACCCCCAACTTTGGCATCCCTCTGGCGATGTTCTCCATTGTTATCGCCGCCACCTGGCAGATGTCCGGGTACGTGATGGCCATGTATCTGGCGGGACTGCGGGGGATTCCAGAGGAATTGCGGGAGGCCGCGCGGGTGGATGGGGCCAGCGAATGGCAGGTCTACCGCCACATCGTCTTCCCCCTCCTGCGACCGGTCACGCTGAGCGTCGTCATCGTACTGGGCCACATCTCCCTCAAGATTTTTGACCTGGTGGCCGCGATGAGCAAGAAGGGGCCGGGCTTCGCCACCGACGTGCCGGCCTACTTTATGTTTGAGACCACCTTCCAGGGGGACCACTACTCTCAGGGCGCCTCTATCGCGATTTTCCTGCTGGTCACCGTCAGTTTGCTGGTCGTTCCTTACCTCATCTATAGCACCCGTCGGGAGGCGGAAGTATGAAAGCGGCACAGCGGCATTGGTGGCTCCGACATAGCAGCCGTCTGGGCATCTACCTGGCCCTGCTGGCGGCCAGCGCGTTCTACCTCCTCCCCGTCTATGTGCTGGTGGTGACCAGTTTGAAGTCCTATGCCGAAGCGAACCTGGCCGGGATGTGGCACCTCCCCTCCGCCCCCAGTCTGGAGAGTTTCCTGCGCGCCTTTGAGCAACTGCGGCCCCACTTTCGCAACAGTTTCTACCTGACCATCCCGGCGACCCTGCTCTCCTCCCTGCTCGGTTCGGTCAACGGGTATGTCCTCTCCAAGTGGCGCTTTCGGGGATCGGAGGTCCTCTTCCCTATCATGCTCTTCGGGATGTTCATCCCCTACCAAAGCATCCTCATCCCTCTGGTGCAGGTCCTGCAGAGGGTCAACGAAATGGCGGAGGCGCTGTGGGTTCCAGCGGCCCTGAGGGGGCTGGTGCCCGGCTACGGCTCCATCGCCGGCCTGGCCTTCGTCCACATCGTCTACGGCATCCCCATCACCACGCTGATTTTCCGCAACTATTACGCGACGGTTCCCAACGAACTGGTGGAGGCGGCCAAGATTGACGGCGCCAACATCTTCAAGGTCTACCGCTGGGTGCTCTTCCCCCTCTCTATGCCTGCCTTCGCGGTGGTGATGATCTGGCAGTTCACCTCTATCTGGAACGAGTTCCTCTTCGCACTGGTCCTTACCCAGAACCCGGCCATCCGCCCGGTGACGGTGGCCCTCTACAACCTGGCGGGCAGTTACATCGTGGAATGGAACGTTCAGATGGCGGGGGCGCTCCTGGCAGCGATGCCCACCCTGCTGGTCTACATTTTCCTGGGCCGCTTCTTCATGCGGGGGCTCCTGGCCGGCGCGCTAAAGGGCTAAAATGACGGTTCCCAACGTGCCAGGCACTTCCAGAAGTGCCTGGCACGTTCTTCGTCGGGCGGAAAATCTCATGCTGGTTCTGGAACTGCGCGCTCTCCTCCTCGGCCTGCTGCTGGCGACCGTGGGAGCGGCGCTGCTGGCCCTCTGGCTGGACCGCCGCCGCGTCGGGCGGCGGGCCATAGAGACGTTCGCCGACCCCGCCCTGCACGCCGTCCTGGAGCACGCTCCCTTCGGCTGGATGGTCCTGGAGAGCGCGGAGCGGTACGTCTATGCCAACGAGTGCGCCCGCCGCCTGCTGGGCCTGGCGGCCCCCTCCGGCCCTATCTCGGGCGTGGAGTGGGGCTTTTTCCTGGACGACGACCGCGCCGACGTCCGGCGGGGACGGGCCCCGGAGGGCCGCTATCGCGTCCTCCGCCTCCCTTCCGGTCGAGCCATCCGCTGGTGGCTGATGTCCGGCCAGCGGTGGGATTATCTCTTCCTGCTGGATGTCACCCCTCAGTACGAGGCCGAGGAGGCCCGGACCCAACTCTTCGCTGGCCTCTCCCACGAACTGCGCACCCCGGTGGGGGCCATCCTCACCCATCTGGAAATCCTCCGCCTGCCCGACATCCCAGAAGGGACGAAACAACAATCCCTCCACCTGCTCCAGGCCGAGGCCCGACGGCTGGCCCGTATGGTCCACCTGATGCTGGAACTGGGCCGTCTGGAGACCACCCCGGAGATAGACCGGCGCCCGGTAGACCTGGTGGACCTGGCGGAGCGCGCCATCTCCTCCCTGGCCTCCCAGGCGGAGGAGCGGAGCATTCGCTTCTCCCTGGAGGCCGACTCTCCCCTTCCCACCGTCTGGGGAGACCCGGACCGGCTGATGCAGGTCTTTCTGAACCTGCTGGATAACGTCCTCAAACACTGTCGTCCCGGCGACCGGGCCACCGTCATCCTCCGGCGGGCCGACGGCGGCGTCCTCTGTGCGGTCCGCGATACCGGACCGGGCATCCCAACGGAACATTTGCCTCACATCACACGTCGTTTCTATCGAGCGGCGAAACAGGAAGTGGAGGGAAGCGGGCTGGGCCTGGCGCTGGTGGAGGAGATTCTCCGCCGCCA
>JAGHZG010000069.1 GCA_017743275.1 Chloroflexota bacterium
GGTTTTTCAGGACTTTGGGCTTCTGCCCCCGGTACGATTTTAAGAGACTTGACAGCGGCTACGGGGCTTCGGGTTGCATCAGTGGTGCGCTGTGGGAAACTGATGACTTTAGATCGCACATTGCTTACAGGCCGGCTGGGGATGTTCAGTGACCGTTTGATGATGGATGTAGATGTACGGTTGAAGAAAGCGTTAGGGCTAAGATAACTTCCCTGGTCCGGCTGGATTCTCCAGGAGGTGTTGGTGTGAAGAAAATCAAAGCGGTGGTCAAGTTGCAGATTGAGGCCGGAAAGGCGAATCCGGCGCCGCCCGTGGGGCCGGCGCTGGCCCAGCACGGCATCAACCTGATGCAGTTCTGCAAGGAATATAATGCCCGTACGGCATCTATGGCGGGCAACATCGTCCCGGCGGAGGTCACCATTTATCAGGACGGCTCCTTCACCTTTGTGCTGAAGACGCCGCCCACGCCCGATCTGCTGCGCAAGGCCGCCGGGGTGGAGAAGGGTTCTTCCGAGCCCAACCGCAGTAAGGTGGGGCGGGTCACCCGCGCCCAGTTGCGGGAGATTGCCCAACTGAAGATGCGGGACCTGAACGCCGTGGACCTGGAAGGCGCGATGCGCCAGATAGAGGGGACGGCGCGCAGTATGGGGATTGAAATCGTGGATTAACCGGCCCGGTGGGAGGGCAACGCCCGTTAATCACCACAAGGAGGTACGATGCCCAAGCGAGGAAAGAAGTATCTGGAAGCATTGAAGAAAGTGGACCGCAACCGCCTGTATTCTCCTCAGGAAGCGGTCCAACTGGTCAAAGAGACCGCCTACGCCAACTTTGACGCCTCGGTGGACGTCCACATCCGGCTGGGAGTGGACCCCCGCCACGCGGATCAGCAGGTGCGGGGGGTCGTCCTGCTCCCCCACGGCCTGGGCAAGACGGTGCGGGTGCTGGTCTTCGCGGCTGGCGACGCCGCCCGCATCGCCGAGGCCGCCGGAGCGGACTACGTCATCTCCGACGATGAAGGGATCAAGAAGATTCAGGACGGCTGGACCGATTTTGACGTCGCCGTCGCGGTGCCGGATATGATGGGGAAGGTGGGCCGCCTGGGCCGCATCCTGGGCCCGCGCGGGCTGATGCCCAACCCCAAGACCGGCACAGTGGTCCCGCCGGAGGACCTGCCGCGCGTCATCCAGGAAGCGAAGGCCGGCCGTGCTGAGTTCCGCGTGGATAAGACCGCCAATCTGCACATCCCGATTGGCCGCGTCAGTTTCTCCAATCAGGCGCTTCTGGAGAACCTGGCCGCCGCGATGGACGCGGTCAAAAAGGCCCGTCCCACCGCCGCCAAAGGCACCTACATCCGCAAGGTCACTCTGGCGTCCTCTATGGGGCCGGGGATCAAAGTGGACCCGGTGGCTGCACAGGCGCTGGAAGTGACGTAGCAAGAATGCAAGATTGCAAGATTGCAAGATTGCAAGAGAGCAAGAAGGCAAGAAGGCGATACGCGATAAGCGATACGCGATACGCGATAAGCGATAAGCGATACGCGATAGGCGATAAGCGATACGCGATAAGCGAATAGGGCCGAAGACAGCAGGCGCGCCGACGGGGCGCTGAAAGTTGCCTGCCGAGGCTGGAGAGAGGTCCGTTCCCTCATCGGGTGGGGAGTCTGACCCTGCCCGGTGGGGTAGACTCCCCCGCGTCGGCTGGCGCGGGGGAGTTTTTGTTGCGGAAAACGTAAAACGTGATGCGTGAAACGTGAAAGGAGGTGATGTCGGGTGGCCATATCAAAAGAGAAGAAAGCGGAGCGGGTGGAGCAGTATCTGGAGCATCTGCAGAAGAGCCAGGGGCTCATCCTGACCGACTACCGGGGCCTGCGGGTGGCGGAGATAGAGGAACTGCGCCGGTCGCTGAGAGGCGCTGAGGCCACCTACCAGGTGGTCAAAAACCGCCTGCTGCTCCTGGCCCTGCAGCAGATGGGGCTGACGATGCCGCAGGAATGGCTGGAAGGCCCGGTGGCGGTGGCATTCTGCCACGGCGAGGTCCCAGCGGCCGCAAAAGTGGTCCTGGATTTCTCCAAAGGACACGAGAGGTTCGCCGTCAAGGGCGGCCTGCTGGGCAAGACGCCGATTACGCCCGCACAGGTCACCGCGCTGGCCAATCTCCCGCCCAAGGAGACGGTGCTGGGGCAGGTCCTGGGCACCATTAACGCGCCGGCGTCCCAGGTGGTCGGTGTCGTCGCCAGCGGAATCCGGCAGGTGCTCAACGTGCTGCAGGCGTATGTGGACAAACTGGAGGGCAAGACGGCCCCCCAGGCTGCGTAGTGAAACGTAAAACGTAAAGCGTAAAAAGTAAAACGTGAAGGAGGTAAAGGATGGCCGATTTGCAGAAACTGGTGGAGGAGATCAGTCAACTGACGCTTCTGGAAGCCGCCGAACTGGTGAAGATGCTGGAGGCAAAACTGGGCGTGACCGCCGCGGCTCCGGTAGCAGTGGCCGCGATGCCCACCGCCGCTGCGGCTCCCGCTGAGCCCGTGGAGGAGAAGACCGAGTTCACCGTCGTGCTCAAGGAGGTCGGCGAGAAGAAGATTGAGGTCATCAAGGTGGTGCGGAAACTGACCAACCTGGGCCTCAAGGAAGCCAAAGACCTGGTGGAGAGCGCGCCGGCGACGGTGCTGGAAGCCGTCCCGAAGGAAGCGGCGGAGAGCGCCAAGGCGGAACTGGAAGCGGTCGGCGCCAAAGTGGAAATCAAATAGTAAATTTTTGTGGCGGCGGCTTTGCCGCCGCCACAAAAATTATCCTCTGGCCGGATACCATTTCTGGAACCAGGCGGTGAAGGCGAAGGCCGGGATCAGGAGCAGGTTGCGGGCGAGGGTCCACATCAGCGCCTGCTCCGGCCGCGCGTGCCCCGCCAGCGCCAGGACCGCCATGAGCAGGTAGACCCAGCCCCACACGGTGGTGATGATGGCGTTGGTGCGGAGAAAGACGGGGAGGTTCCAGAGGGCCGACGGGTATGACCATTTGGAGTACTCGGCGGTGAACGGCCGCTCCGCGGCCAGCGTCCCCAGCCAGATGCCCGCCAGCGTCAGGTACCCCAGGACGTCGCCGTAGTCGGTGAAGAACCGGCTCCCCAGGAGCGTCGCCAGCCCTGCCAGCGCGAAGTAGAGGGGCGTCCCCGTCTCCATCCAGGTGGGGCGGGCGAAGCGGCGACGGTATCCCCAGATCAGCGCCCCCAGCAGAAACGGTACCCCCAGGCTGATCCACGGCCCGATGCCGGGGATGTCCACCGTTGCCCAGTGGACCATCCAGGGGACGAAGGCCACCGTCAGCCAGGCCATGCCTGGAAGACGGATGAGCCCGCGCTGGACCGTCTCCTCCTCCGGCGGCGCGGGGGCCGGCGCGGGCGGCGCCTTCGGCCCCTCCGGCCCGGAGAAGAGGTCCCCCAGCCGCAGGAGCAGGCCGAAATCTCCCTCCACCCGGTACATCCCCTTCACGTAGGCGGCCTGCCCGCTCAACTCGTTGCGGGCAATCTTCAGCCAGACCTCAGACGGGGTGTGGACCGTCATCGTGGGCCGGGGGACGGTGCCCTCGTGGGCCGTGCAGCGCCCCTCCCGGATGCGCAGGACGTAGTGGCCCGGCTCCTCCCCGGTGACGACGAACTGGATGTCGGCCTGCAGGTCTCCGGCCGCGGCCGGGTTGAAGACAGTGGGCATGCCCAGGATAGCCTCGCGGCAGGTCCGGGGGCCCGCTCCGGGCTCTCCCACGGGCAGGACGATGGGTGGGGAGAGGTTCTCCTCACGCCACTCCGCTTCGCTTCGTGGCTCACTACGGAGGGGACGCCGAGGTTCCTCACTCCTCCCCCTGGCGGCTTCGCCGCCAGGGGTGGGGTGAGGCCCGATCTGGCTATCCCACCACAGGTTGGCCATGCCTGCGTAGACCTCCGGCTCCGCCAGCGGCGTGTCCAGGACCGCCTGGGTCTCCGGCAGGATGTGGCCATAGGTGACGAACTCCCACCCGGCCCGGCGGGCAGCATTGGTGTACCAGCGCAGACTTTCGGCCAGCACGGGATGGGCCAACAGTTCGCCCCCCACACAGAGGATTGTCGCCGCCAGTTCGGTGTCGGGGTCGTCGGTGTAGCGGCGGAAGGTCTCCACCAGTCCGGAGAAGTGGTGCCGCTCCGGGAAGCCACAGTTGGAGATAAGGACCACCCTTCGGACCGACGGCCCGTCGGTGTAGCGGGGCGGGTGGGTGTAGTGAGCCCCCCGCTGGACGATGTGCGGGTCCGCCAGGGGCAGCAGCCGGTCCATAAAGTCCTTCATCAGCCCGCTCACGGTGAAGACGTAGAGGGGCGTGGCGTAGACCACGACGTCGGCCTGGCGGACTTTCGGAAACAGCGCCGCTATGTCGTCTTTGTGGACGCAGACGCCGGGGGTCTTCGTCCAGCAGGTGAAGCAACCCAGGCAATGATTGATCTTCAGGTCCTTCAGGTAGACGGTCTCCGTCTCCGCGCCGGCCTCCCGTGCCCCCTCCAGGAAGGGCTGCAGGATGCGGTCGGTGTTGCTGCGGCGGCCGCGCGGGCTTCCGTTGATGGCGAGAATCTTCATGATTCCTCCTCCAGGTTTCGGATATGGCGGATGGTCTCCTCGGCCCACTCCAGCGCGGCGCGGGTGAGCCGGACGCCGTAGTCCAACGTGAGGGCCCAGAAGAAGACCTCGCGCGGGGAGCGGACTGCCTCGGCGTAGTGGGCGGCCTGCTGGGGAATCCGCGCGTATTCCTCCAGCCGTGCCCGCAGCCCGGCGGCGTACCCCTCTAACAGGGCAACGGCCTCTTCGTCGGCCAACTGCCCGGCGAAGAAGACCTTGACCAGCAGGGGAACGCGCGGGTCCTCCGGGTCGGACGGCGCGCGCAGCCAGCGGCGCAGTTCCTCCCGCCCCGCGTCGGTGAGGTGGTAGACCTTGCGGTTGGGGCGGTCCTCCTGCGGGACGACCTCCACCGTCACCCAGCCGCGACGGGTGAGTTCCTTCAGCGTCCGGTAAATCTGGGCCTGGTCGGCGGGCCAGAAGTGCCGCACGGACGTGTCAAAGGCCTTCTTCAGGTCGTAGCCGGTCATCGGGGCGTAGTTCAGGAAGCCGAGGATGGCATGTTCCAGGGACATCGCGCCTCCGGTTTGGATGACTTGTATAATATATGACCAGTCATATAATACCACAGGGCGCGGTTTTTGTCAAGTCGCTCTGGTTGTAGGACAACTGCGAGCAGTTGTCCTACACGGGACAGGCTGAAGCCTGGGCTACAGGCGGGCTATCAGGGGGAAGGGAGGGGAAGGTGAGAGGCGTCGTTCAGGGCGATGAGGGCAGGTTGACCGTCTTCCACCCGGACCCGCGTGAGGGTGCAGTGGCCCAGTTCATACCCCCACCACTGGCTCATCTGCTCCGGTAGCAGGCAGGCCAGCATCGCCCGCAGGGTCCCGCCGTGAGCCACAATCAGGACGGTGCCCTGGGAATGGCGGGCGAGGATGTCCCGGCAGGTCGCCTCCACCCGGCGGAAGAACCCGGACCGGCTCTCCCCTCCGGGCCAGGTGAACTCCACGTTCATCCGGTCCCGCCAGCGCTCGTAGAGATCGGGGTAGAGGGTCTTCATCTCCTCCAGGGTCACTCCGTCCATATCGCCGAAATTGATCTCCCGCAGGCCGTCCAGCGGGACGGGGTCCAGCCCCAGCGCCTGCCCGATGGCCTCTGCGGTCCGGCGGGCACGGGGCAGGGGACTGGTATAGAGGGCGACGGCGTCGCTCACTTCGGCGGCCAGGCGGCGGGCGACGGCCTCCGCCTGGGCCAGCCCCCGGTCGGTCAGCGGCGTGTCGTTCCAGCCCACCCAGCGCCGCTGGACATTGGCAACGGTCTCGGCATGACGGATGAGGATCAGTTGGAGCGCCATGTCAATCTGCCTGTCCCCGCCGATAGAAGTCGCACTCATCCCTCAGGACGCAACGTCCGCATTCGGGGTTGCGGGGATGGCAGACGTCCCGCCCCAGCGCGATGAGGTTCAGGTGAAGGGGGTAGTAGAGGTCCGGGGGGATGAGGTCTTCCAGCAGGGTATGGGCCTGTTCCCGCGTGGCCCGCGCCGGGATCAGTCCCAGCCGTCGGCATACCCGATGGATGTGGGTGTCCACGGGGAACGCGGGGCGGCCAAAGGCGAAGAGAAGGACAATTGCCGCCGTCTTGGGGCCGATGCCGGGGATGGAGAGCAGCCAGGCCCGCGCCGTCTCCAGCGGCATATCGGCCAGAAAATCCAGGGAGAACTCCCCCCGTTCGGCCCAGATCCGCCGCAGTGTCTCCTGGATGCGCGGGGCCTTGGTGGGCGCCAGTCCCGCCGGACGAATCGCCGCGATCACGTCTTCCAGCGGGGCGTCCCGGACGGCCTCCCAGGTGGGGAACCGCTCCCGCAACCGCTCGTACGCCCGGTCCCGATTGCGGTCGTTGGTGTTCTGGGAGAGGATGGTAGAGACGAGGACCGCCACGGGGTCGCGCGGCGTCCATTGGGGCTCGCCGTACTCCGCCGCCAGTCGCCGGTGGATGCGAAGAATCCGGTCGGTCATAGTTGTACCCGGCGCGGGTGGACCCGACAGTGCTCCGCCTCCACGATGGCCGCAATCTGGGCCACCGTGCGGTCCAGTTCTCCCTCCCGGTTAACGACTACGTAGTCAAATTCCTCCATGCGGGTCATCTCCCACTGAATCTTCCCGATGCGCTCGGCCAGTTTCTCCGGCGTCTCGGTGCCCCGTCCCTTCAGTCGGCGCACCAGTTCGTCCTTTGATTCGGCAGTCAAAAAGATGAGCACTGCCTCAGGGGCCAGTCGGCGGATGGTCGCCGCGCCCTGGACATCCACCCGCATGATGACGTCTTTGCCCGATGCGAAGGCGTCCCGGACCTGCTGTTTGGGGACCCCCTTGTGCTCGCCGTAGACGACGGCGTGCTCCAGCAGTTCCCCCTCCCGTTCCAGCCGCAGGAACTCCTCGGTGGAGAGGAAGAAGTAGTCCACGCCGTGGACCTCGCCGGGGCGCGGGGGGCGGTCCGTGGCCGTGACGACGAAGTGAAAGGGGTAGCCCAACTCCTTCATCCGCCGCAGGACGGAGTCCTTCCCGACTCCGGCGGGTCCCGAAATGACGATAAGAAGCGGATACCGGGGGAGCGTCCAGGTCATCTTGCATTCCTCCTTGAGGAAGGTATAATTGCTCCTTGCAGTCGCTACCTGCACCATGTGTGGCGCAGGCTGTTCGCCTGCGCTGGCGGCCTGCGCTACATCACGAGATCACCCGGAGGGAACGGAGATGCCCGTATACGAGTACCGATGCCACGACTGTCGTCGTCGCGTTTCCATTTTCTGGCGGACGTTCTCTGAAGCCCAGAGCGGGACGCCGGTCTGTCCCCACTGCGGGGGCACGAATCTGACC
>JAGHZG010000070.1 GCA_017743275.1 Chloroflexota bacterium
CTTCTCACCCGCTATCGCTTCCACCTGGTCCACACCCTGGCCCGGGAGAAGGCCTGTGGAAGACAGTTGGCTTCAAGGGTAACACACCCAACCGTGTGAGTCCTGTAAGTGAAGTCCTTCGTGTCCTTCGTGGTTTCATTTTTACCCGGAGCGTCGGATGGCCAATTCGGGTTCCGCTCTCTCGGAAAGTCCGCCGTTCTTACGGTTGGCTCGCTGGCTGCTGGCCGTTCTGCTGACCCTCTCCGCCGCCGTCCTGATCGGGGCCGCAGTGCTGGCCCTCCAGACCGTCCGCCTGCCCTTCCCCGGCCTCTTCACCGAACCGACGCTGGTCGTGAACAACATCGGCTCCATGGCCTGGAGCGGGTACGCCGCCGGCCTGCACCTCCCAGAGCAACTGATCGCCGTAGATGGCCAGCCTCTGGACCGCCCCACTGCCTTGATGGACGCCCTGCGCGCCCGTCGGATTGGGGAGACGGTCACTTTCACCGCCCGCAACGCGGAGACTGGCGCTGTCCGCCAGGTCAGCGTCCCACTGATACCCTTCCCCCGGCTGGCCCTCTGGGATTTCTTCCTTATCCCCTACGGTCTGAGCCTCTTCTACCTGGCCGCAGGGGGAGTGATGCTTGGATTGCGGGGACGGGAGGAGCCGGGCCAGGTTTTCGCTCTCTTCTGCATTTTCATCGCCCTGGTGACGGGCCTTTTCTTTGACCTGTACACCACCCACCGCCTGTTCCCGCTCTGGGTAGCGGCGGTGCCGCTGGCCGGAAGCGCGGCGATCCACCTGGCTCTGGTCTTCCCTCAACCGCACCCTCTGCTACGACGGTTCCCGGGGCTGCGCCTCCTGGCCTATCTGCCCGGGCTGGCACTGACGGTGGCCGGCTGGCTCACCACGGCGGATATGGCCCACCCCATCACCTACTTCGCTCCCTGGCGGTGGGGACGGGCCTGGGCCGGAATCGGCGGGCTGGTGCTGATCGGCCTGATGGCGTACTACCGTCTCTTCTCCCGCTCCCCCATCGTCCGCGCCCAGACCTACATCGTCCTGCTCGGGACCCTGCTCGCTTTCTTCCCGGTCATCGTCTGGATTCCCTTCGCCTTCCGGCCCGGCTTCCCGTTCCAGCCCAGTCTGCTGCTGCCATCCTTTATCTTCTTTCCCCTCGCCATTGCCTATGCCATTCTCTTCCCCCGGACGCTGAACATTGAGTGGGTGGTCCGCAACGCGGCGATTTATCTTCTCCTGACGCTGGTCGTTGTGGGCATATTTGCCCTGCTCCTGGCGCTGCTGGGCCAGTGGTTCCATCTGACGGTTCTCCCCTTTCAACCCCTGGTCCTGGCCCTGCTGGTGCTGGTGGTGGTCGCAGGAACTCTGCCCCTGCGCGAGCTGCTGACCCGCGGGGTGGATTACCTGCTGGGGCGACGGGTCGCGCCGGAGCGAGCCCTGCGGGAATTCGGGAACCGGGTAGCCACGGCCCGCACGGCCGACGAAGTGGCGGCAACAGCGGCGGAAGTCATCGGGCAGGTGCTGGCTCCTCGTTCCGTCCTCTTCTACCTGGCCGACCCCCGCAGTGGGCTGTATATTCCCCGCATATTCGGCGACCACTCCCCATCCCCACCGCCGTCCTTCTGCTCCGATGGGCCGCTGGCCCGCCGAATGACCGTCGCCAACCGTCCCCTCTACCTCTCAGTGGACGATGTCCTTCCGCCGGACCTGGAAGAGGAGGAGGAACGGCTGGCCGCGCTGGGACCCGCTCTCTTCGTCCCCCTCCCTGGATGGGGATGGCTGACCGTCGGCCCCACCCATCTGGAACGCTTCCGCGCCCGCGATGCCTGGTTCATGGAGACCCTGGCCCCGCAGATTACCGCTGCCCTGGACCGGGTCCGGCTGATTCGGGAGACGGAAAAGTGGGCCTGGCGGCTGGAGGGACTGAACGAGGTAGGGCATCTCCTGGCATCCACGCTGGACCTGAACCGTCTGTTGGACCTGACGGTCCAGAAGGCCGTGGACTTGCTGGAGGCGGAGGCCGGCTCACTGTTGCTGGTGGACGAAGAGAGCGGTGACCTGGTCTTCCAGGTCGCCATCGGGGTTCCCGACCTGACCGGCACCCGGCTGCCCGCCGGGGCAGGCATCGCCGGAAAGGTCGTCCGGGAGAACCGTCCGGTCCGAGTGGACGATGTGCGCCGGGACGAACACTGGTATCCGGGGGTGGACCGCCGGTCCCGGTTTGTCACCCGTTCTCTCCTCTGCGCGCCGCTGACGGCCCGGGGGACCGTCATCGGCGTGCTGGAAGTGCTGAATCGGCGGGATGGCCGTCCCTTTGATAACGAGGACGAGCGGTTGCTGACCGCCTTCGCCGCGCAGGCGGCGGTGGCCATCCAGAACGCCCGCCTCTTCGCTATGACCGACCAGGCGCTGGCGGCGCGGGTGGAAGAACTCTCTATGATGCAGCGGATTGACCGGGAACTGAATGCCACCCTGGACTACAAGCAGACGATGCGGGCGGCCCTGGAATGGGCAATCCAGCGCACCGGCGCCGACGTCGGGCTGATCGCGGTCCTGGCGGAGGAGGACGGTCGGCAGGGCCTGCGGCTCCTGGTCCATCACGGTTACCCCGAAGAACTGGTAGAAACGTATCAGAAGACCCTCTGGCCGCTGGACCGGGGGATTATCGGGCGGGTGGCCCGCAGGAGCCGGCCGGAATTGGTCTCCGACGTCCGCAGCGACCCCGATTATGTGGCCGCCGCCGGGGGAATGGTCGCTCAGATCACCGTCCCCATCTGGCGGGAGGAGCGGATTATCGGGATCATCGTCCTGGAGAGCGCCCGACCCGGTCAGTTTGACCAGGAGACGCTGGATTTTGTCGTCCGTCTGGCCGACCACGCGGCCATCGCGATGGAGAACGCCCGTCTTTTTGCCGCGGTGGAGGCCGCCAACCAGGCCAAGACGGAGTTCATTTCCTTCGTCTCCCACGAACTGAAGCAGCCGATGACGGCCATCAAGGGGTACACCGATCTGCTGGTCAAGGGTCTGGCAGGCGACCTGACCGAGACGCAGCGCTCGTTCCTGGAGGTCATCCGCTCCAACGTGAACCGGATGGACACGATGGTGCAGGAACTGCTGGACGTCTCCCGTATTGAGTCCGGGCGGCTGCGGCTGGAAATCGGGCAGGTGGCGCTGCGGGAGGCGGTAGAGGAAGCCGTGCGGGCCATCCGGCAGGAGATAGAGGCCAAACGGCAGACGCTGGAGGTGGAGATTGCGGAGCCGCTACCCCCGGTCCGGGCCGACCGAAATCGGGTGGTGCAAATTCTGACCAATCTGCTGAGCAACGCGTACAAGTACACTCCGGAGGAAGGCCGCATCCGGGTGACCGTTCAGCCGGATGAGGGAGTTGTAGTCTGTTCTGTCTCCGATACGGGCATCGGTATCACACAGGAGGAGCAGGAGCGGCTGTTCACCAAGTTTTTCCGGTCTCAGCACCCGCTGGTGCGGAGTGTGCCCGGTACGGGCCTGGGGCTGGTCATCACCAAAAGTCTGGTGGAACTTCAGGGAGGGCAAATCTGGGTGGAGAGTGAGCCGGAGAAAGGGAGCACGTTCACCTTCACCCTGCCAGTGGCGGCATGAAACCCACGAAGGACACGAAGGAACACGAAGTCCATCGCCCGGACGTAAATGTCCGGGCTCATCATCCGAAGCCCTTCAGGCTATTTTCAGCCCCCGAAGGGGGCTTTGCCGATTGGGCCCGACGGTTTACCGTCGGGCGAAGAGTGACCGAACAAACCCAGTTGGCATAATACACCCAGTGGGTATCAGAGATTGCTTCGCCGCTCTCGGCGGCTCGCAATGACACGGGTGGGGTGGCTACCTGCCAGGGGGGCCTCCAGGCAAGCGCCATCAGAGACACGGCGAAGGCATACCCCTGTAGCGCAGGCCGCCAGGCCTGCATGCAGGCTGACAGCCTGCGCTACATGACTTGCAAACTGTTCGGATAGGTAAGTTGCGTTTTGCGTCTTTCGTGAATAACGATGATCCAGACAGAGAATCTCACCAAACGATTCAACGATTTCACTGCCGTGAACGGGATCAACCTGACTGTCCGGCCGGGGCGGATTCTGGCCCTACTGGGACCCAACGGCGCCGGGAAGACCACCACGGTGCGTATGCTGGCGGCCATCCTGATGCCCACGGAGGGCCGGGCGGTGATCGCCGGGTACGATACCCGCCAGGATCCCATCGCCGTCCGCCGCCAGGTGGGGCTCCTGACCGAACAGCCGGGTCTCTACCTACGGATGTACGGGGGGGAATACCTGGAGTTTTTCGGCCGACTCTACGGCCTGGACCCGGAGACCTGCCAGCAGCGGGCCCGGGAGTGGCTGGACCGGTTCGTCATGCCAGAGGCGTGGGGCCGGCGCATCGGGGAATACTCCAAAGGGATGCGCCAGAAACTGGCGCTGGTGCGCGCGCTGCTCCACGACCCTCCCGTCCTCCTGCTGGACGAGCCCACCTCAGCGATGGACCCTCACAGCGCCAAACTGGTGCGGGATGCCATTCTCTCCCTGCGGGATGAGCGACGCACCATTCTGGTCTGCACCCACAACCTGACGGAGGCGGAACTGATCGCGGACGAGATCGCCATCATCCGACGGGGGCAGATTGTGGCCCTGGGGACACCGGCGGAGTTGAAGCGGCAGTTGCTGGGACCCCCATTGATGGAACTTCGCCTGGCCGCATCCACCGACGGGGCCCGTCCTCTGGTAGCCCGCTGGGCCCCGGTATTGGAGGAAGGACCGAACTGGATCCGTTACCGGGCCGAGACACCGGAGGCGGTCAACCCGGCCATCCTGCGCTCGTTGGCGGAGGCCGACATCCCGGTGGTGACCCTCAGCGAGGTCCCCCGCAGCCTGGAAGCCGTTTATCTACGGGTGGTGGAAGGATGAGCGAAATGGAGATGAGCCGACTGGAAGTGGTGCCCCGGCCTGTCTGGACCCTCTGGGTGCAGCAGGTCTGGCATCTGATGTGGCGGGAACTGCGGGACTACCTGCGAGACTGGCGCATCCTTTTCCCCATCTTCACCCTCACGCTCCTCTTTCCCTTCCTGATGCGCTTTGTCACGGGCTACCTGGAGGCTTCCTTCTACGAACGCTGGGGGGCAGAAGGGGTGACCTCCCGCCTGCTTCCCCTGATGCTCCTGCTGGTGGGATTTGTCCCCATCTCCATCTCGCTGGTCATCGCGCTGGAGGCCTTCGTGGGGGAGAAGGAGCGCATGAGTCTGGAGCCGCTTCTGGCAACGCCCCTCTCCGACCTGCAACTGTATCTGGGGAAGACGGTCGCCGCGCTCCTCCTCCCGCTGATGGCCGGCACCGTGGGTATTGCCTTCTATCTGCTCATCCTGCCCGTAGAAGCGCGCCCGGATCCGATGACCCTGCTGCAGATCATCCTCCTGACCCTGGGGAAAGCGCTGGTGATGGTCTCCGGCGCGGTCATCATCTCCAGCCAGACCACCAGCGTCCGGGCGGCCAACCTCCTGGCCAGTTTCGTCATCATTCCGATGACCCTGCTCATTCAGCAGGAAAGCCTCACCCTCCTCCAGGGAGGGAAACAGGTCCTCTGGTATATCCTGCTCTTCCTGCTGGTGGCGAACGTGATGTTGGTCCGGATGGGCATCCGGCTCTTCAACCGGGAGGAGTTGCTGGGGCGGGAAATTGACGAACTGAACCTGCGCAACGTCTGGCGGATGTTCCGGCGGCATTTTGTCTGGGAACGGTGGTTCTTCGGGCGGCCGCCGGACCGGTTGCCCCGTTCCCTGCGCTGGATGAGCACCTGGACCGGGCTGTACCTGCGGGAAGTCCCCCGGGTCCTGGTTCGCTCCTACCCGGCTCTCGCTCTGGTACTGGTCTCCCTGGCCGGCGCGGTCTGGGTGGGATGGGAAATGGCGATTCGCTACCGGCTCCCGGCCGAATATATCCCGCTGGACCAGGTGACCGAGGAGACGTTTCGTCAGGCCTCCGCCATCTCCTGGTTGCCCGCTCTTACCCCCTGGGGCATTCTGCAGAACAATATCCGCTCCCTCACCCTGGCCGCGCTGCTGGGGACGTTTTCCTTCGGGTCACTGGCGGCCATCCTGCTGATGGCTCCCATTGTCATCATTGCCTACGCCACCTGCCAGGTCGCCTGGGCGGGATACGACCCGCTGACCTTTGTGTTGACCTTTGTGATGCCCCACGGCGTGCTGGAACTACCCGCCGCCATCATCGCCACTGCGCTGGCGGTGCGCCTGGGCGCGACCTTCATCGCTCCGCCCCGGGGGATGACGGTGGGGGAGGGGTGGATGCAGGCCCTGGCGGACTTTGTGAAGGTCTTCGTGGCGGTGGTGATCCCCCTGCTGGCCCTGGCAGCGGCTGTGGAGTCCTTCCTGACGCCTGCCCTGGTGCTGGCGGTGTACGCCCGCTAAACGGCCCCTATAACGTGCCAGGCACTTCCGAAGTGCCCGGCACGTTCCACCTTTCACCGCGAAATCCCCAGAATCCAGCGCTCATAGAGGTCCCGGTGTTCGCGGCCGGTCACCGCCTTCACCGTCGCCAGAAAGGACTCCGGGGTGGCGATGCCGTAGCGGTGGCGGCGGTAATACGTCCGCAGAATGGCAAAGAAGGCCTCATCTCCCACCCGCCCGCGCAGGGCATGGAAGTAGAGAGCGCCCTTCCGGTACACCACCGGGCTGTAGAGGTCCCGGGGGTAGGCGGCGACTGGCAGTCCGGCGGGCATGTCGTTTCCCTGCCCAGGATGAGGACGAAATCCCGGACCGGTCCGGCCTGACAGGACCAGCGCCCGGCCTCCCGCGCGGCGCAGGTCCCGGAAGCCACCAGCGTCATCGTGGGGGGCGCGGTCACCTCTACCTGATAAAAGGCGACATCGGAGTAGACGGCGTCGCCGTAACCCGGCGCGACCTTCACATTCCAGCCCTCGTGGTCGTAGACGGGGATCAGGGGATAGACCTGGGGCAGGGCCATCACCCCCCGCACGTAGGAGAACTGAGCGTAGTCTATTCCGTCGGTCAGGGGGACGGTAGCGGTGAACGCCAAACTGAGGGTGACGGTCTCCCGCGGGGCCAGGGGCGGGTTCAGGAGCAGGCGCAGGGCCGACCCGCCCAGGCGGACCTCCGGGCTGACCGGTTCCCCGTTCAGGCAGAGGGCGGATACCCTCATCTCGCCGCCGTGGCCGGGGGTGTTGGGAAAGAGGAAAAAATACAGGTCTCGCAGCGGGACCTCTTCCGCGTTGGTGTAGTGGACGACTTGTTCCCCGGCAACCCGCGCGTGGGCAACGTCCACCGTCAACGATATGGCGTACCGGGGGGCCAGGGAGAGGGCGTCCGGAGAGACGGGCGTCTCCATCGGCGCGGCAG
>JAGHZG010000071.1 GCA_017743275.1 Chloroflexota bacterium
GTTCGGTCCTCTGCATCCCCAGGAGTTTGCCGCGAATTTCGTCGGCGGCGGGGCCCCGGGGGCTGGCATCCAGCCAGCGCAGCAGGACGTCGCGCGAGCGTGGCCCCTGCAGCGCCAGGTCCACCCGCCACTGGTGCTCCTGGTCCGGCGCGCGCACGTCCACCAGTTCGGCCCGGAAGGGCGCGCGGGCCCACGGCCGGTCCGGGTCTATCCGGACCCGCCCCTCGTTCACCGCGTTCAGCCAGGCCCAGTCTTTCGCCGTGTTGGCGGCGTTGACCACCAGCATATACCGCCCCGGCGCGCGCATGTAGACCATGATGTCGTCTACGACGTGCCCGTCGGGGTCCAGCAGGAACCCGTAGTGGGATTGCCCGGGCCGGAGACGGTTGACGTCGTTGGTGGTCACCAGGTCCAGAAAGGCCGCGGCGCAGGGGCCGGAGACCTCAAAGATGCCCATATGGCCCACGTCAAAGAGCCCGGCCGCGCCCCGCACCGCCCGGTGCTCGTCCAGGACAGGGCCGTAGCGCAGGGGCATCTCCCACCCGGCGAAGGGGACGAAGTGCGCGCCCATCTGCTCGTGGGCCGCGAAGAGAGGGGTGCGGCGCAGGGGTTCTTCGGACGGTTCCCACTCAAACCGCGGGAGCGCTTCCCCGCGCAGTTCGGCCTGGCGGTGAGCGGAGAGGCCAATGTAGTAGGGCTTTCGGGAAATGGGCGGGACAAAGGGCCCCTCCGGAAGCGGACCGTCCGGCGGTTCGGCCGGCCCCAGGTTGCGGACCACCACCGGGCCGGGCAGTTTGGCCTGCAGGTCCTGGGGGTCAAAGAGGACGTAGCCATCGGAGAGGGCCCGCAGCCAGGCCAGCACCCGCTGGAAGACCGCCGACGGCACCACCAGCCGGTACCGCTGATGCCCGAAGGTGGGTCGGGAGACGTACCCCCGGGCCATCAGACGCCCGTCTGCCTCCAGCAGCGTCACCGGGCGCCAGGCATCCGGCGGCAGGTCGGCCACGTCCTCCACCAGGACATAACCCAGGAAGGCCGGGGCGGCGTTCCCCTCCAGTTCTATCATCCCCCACTCTCCCGCCGGGGGCTGGGTGTCGGTAATCAGGCAGTGGTGGGGGTAGCCAGTACAGCGGACCTCGTAGTCCACCGCCGCGCGGGTGGCCAGGTCGGCGATGGCCAGGCGGGCCTCTTCCAGGGCATCAAACTCCACCTTGCCCCGGTGGACGGGGCCGTGACGGCCCGGATAGGTGTAGGGCTGGATAGACTTCAGCGTCTGGGTGATCAGGCGGGCCAGTTCGGCCATCTCCGGTTCCTTCAGCCCCCGCTGGGTGACCCAGGGGGTGCCCAGTCGGATGCCGCTGGCCAGCGCGGGGGACGGGTCCCCCGGCAGGGTGTTGCGGTTGCAGACGATGCCCACCAGGTCCAGGACGCGGGCGGCGGTATCCCCCAGGAGCGGTTCCCCGAAGGGGCCGCGGACGGTCTTACAATCCACCACCAGCAGGTGGGAGTCGGTGCCGCCGTAGGCAACGCGCATCCCTTCTTCGGTGAGGGCGCGGGCCAGGGCGCGGGCGTTGGCGACAATCTGGTACTGCAGGCGGCGGAACTTCTCCGTCCGGGCCAGCCGGAAGGCCACCGCCATCGCGACGAAAGTGTTGACGTGCGGCCCGCCCTGCAGGCCGGGGAAGACGGCGTGGTCAATCCGACGGGCCAGGAGCGGGTCGGTGGTCAGGATGCAGGCGCCGCGCGGCCCGCAGAGGGTCTTGTGGGTCGTGAAGGTGACGACGTGGGCGTAGCCCAGTGGACTGGGGTAGGCCCCCGCGGCCACCATCCCGGCGGTGTGAGCAATGTCTGCCAGCAGGTAGGCCCCCACCCGGTCGGCGATTTCCCGGAACTTGGCCCAGTCCGGGACGCGCGGGTAGGAAGTATATCCGGCGATGATGATGCGGGGACGGTGCTCCAGCGCCAGCGCCTCTACCTGATCGTAGTCTATCAGTTCCGTGCGGGGGTCCACGCCATAGAAGACGGCCCGGTAGCGCTGGCCGGAGACGTTGGCAGGGGCGCCGTGGGTCAGGTGCCCGCCGTGGGTCAGGCTCATGCCCATGATAACGTCGCCGGGCTTGAGGAGCGCCTCGTAGACGGCGATGTTGGCCGGCGCGCCGGAGAGGGGCTGGACGTTGACATAGATGCGGTCGGCGGGGACGGTTTCGGTGGCGAAGGCCTCGGCGCAGCGCCGTCGGGCCAGCGCCTCGGCGACGTCCGCGTACTCCACGCCCATGTAGTAGCGCAGGTCGCCGTAGCGCCGGTAGAAGGCCATATGGGCCTCGTAGTCCAGAATCTGATCCTCTGTCATCCAGCGGGTTTCAGGGAGCGGGTAACCCTCGGCGTAGATGTTGGTGAAGACGGACCCCAGCGCTTCCCGCACGGCGCGCGGGGTGTAACTCTCCGAGGGAATCATAATGAGTTTGCGGGCCTGTCGCTCCTCCTCCAGGTCAATCAGTTGGGCGACACCCGGGTCCAGTTCATCCAGGGATTCGGGGAACAAAAAATCGCTCATCGGACCTCCAAAGCGGTTTTCACCACGAAGACACGAAGAATTAATTGTTAATTTTTTAATTGTTAATTTTTAAATTGTTAATTTCCCCTTCGTGTCTTTGTGTCTTGGTGGTTATTCTTCCATCACAGGTCGTGGACGGATTCCACGTCCAGGTTGGCCTGCTGCAGGGCGGCGCAGGCCGCATCCCGGGCCGCGCGCGGGATGCGGACGCAGACGCCGCAATCGGAACTGAGGTGGCGGGGGACGGGGATGAGTTTGCAATCTATGCCCGCCGCCCGCAGAATCTTCTCCGCCCGCAGAGCGTGGCTGGTAGAAGGGACGAGAATGACGGTGTACATTGGCCCCCTACTCCCTACTCCCTACTCCCTACTCCGTACTTCCTACTCCCTACTCCGTACTTCCTACTCCCTACTCCGTACTCCCCAAAATCCCCTCCGCCGCCGCCAGCAACTCCCGGCGTCGCTCCGGGGGGACCTCTTTTGCTTCCAGATACCGCTCCAGCAATTGCGACGGGGTCAGTTCCTCCGGGCGCAACGTCCCCAGGCGCAGGCGCGCCGGCCGCTCCACCTCCCGGCTGATGCTCCCGATGAAGGCCGCCTCCGCCAGCAGGGGGCGCACGTCGGCGTCCCGGACCAGCCGCTCCTGCTCCGGGCGCAGTTTCATCTCCACGCGGACGACGGCATCCCGCAGGTCGTGGGCGGCGACGGCCCGCCGCAGCGCGGCCAGCGGCTCCGCCTCCCCCCGCAGGTCGGCCCGGACGGTGACAAAACGGCGGGCGCGGACCTCCACAAACTCCCAGGTCGTCTCCCCGCGCCGCAACTGGACCCAGCAGAAGCCCTTGGGCTCCCGCTCCTCGCCGAAATCTATCCGCTCCAGGCTGCCGGAGTAGACCACAGGCGGGTATCCGTCGCCGTTCAGACTCTGATGCTTGTGGATATGCCCCAGCGCAACGTAGTCCCAGACGGGGTCGGCCAGAGCGGAGAGGAGGACCACCGTATCCCGCCCGATCATCACCCCGCGCTCCGAGCCGTAGGTCGCGCCGGAGACGCTGAGGTGGGCCGCCAGGACCGCCGGAATGGTCGGGTCCACCTGCCGGGCCAGGGCCTGTATGTTCTCGGTGACAATCCGCCGCAGCGCCTCGTCCAGTCCCTCCAGCGAGAGCCCGCGGAACTCCTCGTGGGCCAGGAGCCGCTGGCGCACCGGGAAGGGGACCACCCCCACCTGGACGGGGCCGCGCCGGGTCGGGATGCGCAGCAGGGCCTCCTCCCGGCCCACGTAGACGTTGGGGACGGCCAGGGTGTGGAAGATGTCCACCGTGGACGCCCGCTGGGGCATCGTCGGCAGGTCGTGGTTGCCCACCAGCAGAAGGACGGGAATCCCGGCGTCGGCCAGTTGCTTCACCCGTCGGGCAAAGGCCCGCTGGTAGGTGGGGTTGGGGTCGCGGGTCTTGTAGGCGTCGCCCGCGAAGAGGACCAGGTCGGCCTCGTGGTTCAGAGCGTACTCCACCACCTCGTCCAGCCGGTCCAGAAAATCCCGCACCCGACTGTTGACGCCCGTGGCCGGGTCCAGGCGCCCGTAGTTCTCTATCCCGATATGCAGGTCGGCGAAATGGAGAAGGCGGATAGCCTCCATACTCCCTACTCCCTACTCCCTACTCCGTACTTCGTCCCTCTGCAACTTCCGCAGGCCGTTCTCCACGACGCGCAGGGCGCGGCGCAGTTCCTCTTCCAGTTGGCAGAGAACGTTGAAGACATACTCGTCGGCCTCTTTGCGCAGCGCGCTGGCCTCCCGTTCCGCCTGTTCGCGGATGGCGGCGGCCCGGGCCTCGGCGGCCCGGACGACGGCGTGCTCGGCGGCCAGTTCCGCCGCCCGATGCTCGGCCTCCCGGACCCGCCGCTCCGCCTCCTCGCGCGCCTGGGCCAGGATGCGCTCCCGCTCCTGGTTGACCCGCTGAGCCCGACGCACCTCTTCGGGCACCGAGATGCGCATCTGCTCCACCAGCGCCATCATTCGCCGCTCATCCACCAGACGAATAGAAGAGAAGGGCAGTCGGCGGCTCTTCTTCACCGTCTCTTCCAGCCGGTCCACCAGGTGCAGGATGTCCATGCTCCACCTCGCGAATGGGGAAATCCCTTCTCATTGCGGCGGCTCTGCCGCCGCAATGAGAAGGGTATTCACTCAATCCCGCAGCGAGACCAGGGGGACGGAGCCCCGCTGCCGTTCCAGTTCGGCGCGCTTCTGCTGCAGTGCGGCGACGACGTTGGGCGGGGCCATCTGGCTCACGTCGCCGCCCAGCAGCGCCACCTCCTTCAGGATACTGGAACTGAGAAACGCGTGCTCCTGCCGGGTCATCAGGCAGACGAACTCAATCTCCGGGGCTACCTGCCGGTTGGTCAGGGACATCTGGTATTCCCACTCAAAGTCGCTGACCACCCGCAGTCCCCGAACGATGACTTTAGCACCAATGCGGCGGGCAAACTCCGCCGTCAATTCGCCGTAGGGGAGAACGTGGATATTGGGCACATTCTTCAGCGCCTCGCGGGCCAGTTCTATCCGTTCCTCCAGGGTGAAGAGCAAACTCTTGGATGGGCGGTCGTAAACGCCGATGACCAGGTCATCAAAGATGGTTGCCGCGCGGATGGCGATGTCTATGTGGCCGAAGTGGATGGGGTCGAAGGTGCCAGGATAGAGGGCGCGACACATCAGATGTCTCCTTTTTTGGGGAATTCTGGGTTCACTGCTCAACTGACTTCTCCTTCACCGGAGGCCCAGAGGTCCGCGACCCGCCGGGCCAGCAGGCGGTGCTCCGGCTTCTGCAGGGCGGGGTCCGTCTCCAGAAGGCGCCCGGCGGCCTCCCGAACCCGCTCCAGGAGCCGCAGGTCGGCCAGGGATGCCATCTTCAGGTCGGGCAGGCCGGATTGACGGGTGCCCAGGAACTCCCCCGGCCCCCGCAGTTCCAGGTCCTTCTGGGCCAGGACGAAGCCGTCGGTGGTGGATTCTACGGCCCGCAGCCGCTCCTCCGCCTCGGCGGAGGCGGATTCGGCCACCAGCAGGCAGTAGGAGGGATGCTCGCCCCGGCCGACCCGGCCCCGGAACTGGTGGAGTTGGGCCAGGCCGAACCGTTCGGCCCCCTCCACCAGCATCACCGTGGCGTTGGGGACGTCAATCCCCACCTCCACCACCGACGTCGCCACCAGGATGTCCAGTTCCCCCCGGGCGAAGGCGGACATCACGGCGTCCTTCTCCTCGCCCTTCATCCGCCCGTGCAGGAGGCCCAGGCGCAGGTCGGGGAAGACGTCCCGCCGCAGCCGTTCGTACTCCTCCACGGCGGCCTTCGCCTCAATCTTCTCCGATTCCTCCACCAGCGGGCAGATGATGAAGGCCTGGCGCCCTTTAGCGACCTGGCTGCGGACGAAGGCGTAGGCCCGCTCCCGCTCCCGGGGCATAATGACCCGCGTCGTGATGGGCTGGCGGCCCGGCGGCATCTCATCTATCACCGAGACGTCCAGATGGCCCCAGATGGTCAACTGGAGGGAACGGGGGATGGGCGTGGCGGTCATCACCAGCAGGTGGGGGTTGTAGCCCTTCTGCCGCAGCGCCGCCCGCTGACGGACCCCGAAGCGGTGCTGTTCGTCAATGACTACCAGGGCCAGGTTCTGGAAGTTGACCGACTCCTGGATGAGCGCGTGGGTGCCCACGGCGACGTCCACGGAGCCGTCGGCCAGGCCCGCGTAGATGGCCTCCCGCTCCGCACCGGTCACGCTGCCCGTGAGCAGGCGGACCTGGATGGGCCGGCCCGGGAAGCGGGCGAACAGGGCGGAGAGGGTCCGGTAGTGCTGTTCGGCCAGAATCTCCGTGGGAGCCATCATGGCCGCCTGAGCCCCCGCCGCCACTGCCAGGGCCATGGCGACCGCCGCCACCACCGTCTTGCCCGAACCGACGTCGCCCTGGAGGAGACGGTTCATCGGGTGGGGGGAGGAGAGGTCCGCCACAATGTGCTCCAGCGCCCGCCGCTGGGCCCCCGTCAGCGAGAAGGGGAGGCTCTGGAGCAGGGCCTCCAGCATGGACGGGTCCACCGGCAGTTGGCGCCCGGGCGCGGAGCGCCAGAGTTGCCGCTGGCGCAGGATGCCGATCTGGAAGACGAAGAGTTCGTCAAAAGCCAGCCGGTAGCGGGCCTTCTCCAGAGCCTTCCGGTCATCGGGAAAATGGGCCTGCCGCAGGGCGGTCCCCAGGTCCACCAGACCGTACTCCTCCCGCAGGGACGGCGGCAGGTGGTCCGGCAGGCGCGGCGCCCAGTACTCCACCGTCCGATGGACCATTTGCCGCAGCCATTTGGCGTTGATACCCTCGGTTAGGGGGTAGACGGGGACCAGCCGCCCGGTGTGGAGGAGTTCCGGCTGGAGGGGCTCCCATTCCGGAGAAGTGAAGCAGAGATGGCCCAGGTACTCGTCCACCCGTCCGCTGATGACGATTTGCTGACCGGGCCGGATCCGTTCGCTCAGGAAGGGCTGGTTGAACCATGTGGCCTCAATGAAGCCGGTGCCGTCGGTCAGGATGGCCTTGAAGATGGGCATCCCGCCGCGGCTCTCCCGCGTCCCGGCCTCCCAGACGCGGGCGATGATGGTGACCTCCTCCCCGTACTCCAGCCGGTTGATGGGCTTGAGGCTGGAGTAGTCGTCGTAGCGACGGGGGAAGAAGTAGAGGACGTCCCGGATGGTGCGAAGGCCCAGGCGGGCCAGCCGCTCGGCCTGTTTGGCCCCTACGCCCCGGATGGCGGTGAGAGGGGCCTTCAGGCCCGGCGGCTCCTCGGTCGCCGGAGGCGGGGGACGGCGGACGGC
>JAGHZG010000072.1 GCA_017743275.1 Chloroflexota bacterium
GGACGACGGGGTTCTCCCGGTCGGCCTGGACGTGGAGGGTGAGCGGCCCCCCGCGGCTCTGGAAGAAGTGGTAGACGACGTCAAAGCAGGGGGGCATGCCGTTGACCGGCTGGGGGTAGTCCACCGCGGTGACGTTGGAGAGATACCGGTATTCCAGTTCATCCCGCAGGTAGGTGGCGACCTCCACCAGGCGGTCCCGGGCAACGATGGCTCCCTGGTAGGGCGCCGGGGCAGGTTGTACAGCATCGGGGAATCGCTCTTGCAAATGGGTGATGATGCCAGGGATGGATTCCAGAGTCTGTTCGGTTGCCATGAACCACTCCTCCAAAAGGGGGGAAAGATAATGTTTGCTGCGGCGGCAAAGCCGCCGCAGCAAACATTATCCCTCTACTCGCTGCATCGCCTCTATCTTCTCCGTCAGCCGCCAGTCCACCAGGTCCGGGCCCAGTTCGGGGACGGGGACAGGCTCGGGAGCCTCTCCCTTCCTGTACCAGCGCAGGTCACGGAGGGATTCCCGCTCCATCTTGGCGTGGATGGTCAGGAAGCCGTGCAGGAGCGCCTCCGGGCGGGGTGGACAACCAGGGACATAGACGTCCACTGGCAGATACTTATCTATGCCGGAGACGACGTTGTACCCCTCTTTGAACGGGCCGCCGGAGATGGCGCAGGCACCCATCACCAGGACGTACTTGGGCTCCGGCATCTGGTTGTAGAGGCGGACGACCTGGGGGAGCATCTTCTTCGTCACCGTGCCATTGACAATCATCAAGTCCGCCTGGCGAGGGCTGGCCCGCATGATCTCCATCCCGAAGCGGGAGGGGTCAAAACGGGCGGCAAAGGTGCCGATCATCTCAAAGGCACAGCAGGCCAGGCCGAAGAAGATGGGCCAGAGGGAGCGCTTGCGCGCCCAGTTGTAGATGGCATCTATGGGGGTGATATGGACGGTACCGACCAGTTCGGGGGGAATTTCCGGTAACTGTCGCTTCCGGGGTGACATCGGGATGTTTCCTCCGTTTGACGTTTGAGATGGATCAGGTCGGCTCAAACGGGTTATATTTTACATCGGAGTTCCCAAACGCGCAACTGCGCAACGGAATCGGGCGTGTCCCAGAGTGGCGGGTAACGTAACTGTTCAGCCTCACCCCTCCCCCAGCGGCTTCGCCGCCCGCCGCAGGCGGCGGGGGTGGGGTGAGGAAGCCGGAATAGTTACCTGGTAACTATTCAGCGGAGAACGTGCCAGGCACTTCTGAAAGTGCCTGGCACGTTCAGAAGCAGCAGTATTGCCAACTCCTGATGCGGTTGCCGGACAACTGCAGTCCGTTGTCCTACAAAGTACGGCCTGGCCCGACGAAATTGCACACCGGCGAAATCTGGGTAGTTGTCACTCTCCCAATATGTGATAAAATCCTACGCGCTCTGCGCCCTGCAAACGCCTGCTGCGAATTCTCCCTATCGCCGTGCCGTAAACGGCCTGGCTCACAGAACCAGGGGCGCTCAGGCGCCTCGTGGGTCGGAGGAGAAAGCGCTGCGCACTGCCAGGTGGCGCTTCAGCGCCCCTTCTCGTCTGAGCCCGGTCATTTACGACCGGCAAGATTGCGGCCCAGGCTGGACAGCATGGGTCTGCAAGTACGGGCGAGGCATACATCGCCCCTACCGCGACCTGTGATCTGCGACCTGCGACTGGCGACCAGCGATGAATCTGCAATCTGCAATCCCGAATCTCATAGACCTGGCCCTGGCCGAGGACATCGGTCTGGGGGACGTCACCTCGGAAGCGGTGCTCCCGCCGGACCTCCGCCTCCGCGCCCACATCGTCGCCAAACAGGCAGGGGTGATCGCCGGACTGCCTGTGGCCGAGGCCGTCTTCCGACGGGTGGACCCGTCCGTCTGCTTCACACCGCGTGTTGGGGACGGCGCACGGGTGGAGGCCGGGACCGTTCTGGCGGAGGTGGAGGGGCCGGCCCGAAGTCTGCTGGCGGCGGAGCGGACCGCGCTGAACTTCCTCCAGCGACTCTCCGGCATCGCCACCCTCACCCGCCGCTTCGTGGACGCCGTCGCCGGAACGCGCGCCGTCATCCTGGATACCCGCAAGACCCACCCCGGCCACCGCGCCCTGGAGAAGTACGCCGTCCGCATGGGCGGCGGGCAGAACCACCGCATGGGTCTCTACGATATGGTCCTCATCAAAGATAACCACATCGCCGCAGCGGGCTCCATCACCGAGGCGGTCCGGCGGGCCCGCGCCGCTCACCCCGACCTGCTTGTGGAGGTGGAGGTCAAAAACCTGGACGAACTCCGGGAGGCGCTGGAACTGCCGGTGGACCGGATTATGCTGGACAACTTTGACCTGGAGGGCATCCGCGCGGCGGTCCGGATGGCTGCCGGACGGGTGCCGCTGGAGGTCTCCGGCGGCGTAACGCTGGAGCGGGTGGCGGAACTGGCCGCGACGGGGGTGGATTACATCTCTGTCGGCGCGCTGACCCACTCCGCCCCCGCGCTGGACATCAGTATGGACGTAGTAGACAAGTAGACAGGGATACAAGGGGGAAAGGGAATGGAGAGCATCGTCTACTTCGCGACCGCCCGGGCGACCCGATGGGATTACCAGTACAGCCTTGCCGCCCGGCTGGAGCGGATGCTGGAGCGGTTGGACCTGGGGAGCCGGATTGAGAAAAGCGAGTACGTCGCCATCAAGACGCACTTCGGCTCCGACGGGGCCCACCGGGTTGTGCGGCCCCTCTTCCTGCGCAAAGTAGCCGACGCGGTGAAGGCCGTCGGCGGCAAACCCTTCGTCTGCGACACGGTGCGCATCAACGGCTGGGACTATCTGGAAGTCGCCAACCAGAACGGGATCAACCCCCAGTCCGTTGGCTGCCCGGTCATCCTGGCCGACGGCCTCTTCGGCTGCGACAGCATAGAGGTCCCCGCCGGCCCCATCCTGGGCTCCGTCCGCGTCGCCTCCGCCATCTACGACGCCCCGGCAATGATTGTCGTCTCCCACTGCAAGGGACACATTGAGGCCGGATACGGCGGGGCGATCAAGAACCTGGCGATGGGTGGGGTGGCGGGCCGTCACCGCAGCGGGGACTGGCGGCAGGCGCGCGGCCATCTCCACGCCGCCGGCCCCGAGTCCACTCTGGAGCGCTACCCGGAACTGTGCATCATGTGCCTGCAGTGTCTCCACGTCTGCCCGACGGGGGCCATTTCGGAGGTGGACGGCACCCTGGCGACGGACGACGAGAAGTGCTGGCGCTGCGGACGCTGTGAGCGGGTCTGCCCGGAGGGGGCCATCCGGCTTCAGAAGCGCGGGCAGGACGAGTTCCACGCTGGCCTGGCCGAGGCCGCGCAGGCGGTCCTCTCCACCTTCCGGCCGGGCAAGGTCGTCTTCCTGAACTTCGCGCTGGAGGTACAGCCCGAGTGCGACTGTATGCCGATGGCGGATACCCCACTGGTGCAGGACCAGGGAATCTTTGGCGGGGACGACATTGTGGCGGTGGAGCAGGCGACGCTGGATGCTATCAACCGTGCCCTGCCGTTGCCCCAGTCCGCCGCCGCCGACCGGGGGATTCGGCCCGGCCAGCGCGTCCTGGCGGAGACGCTGGGGATAGACGGGCAGTTACACGTGGACGCGGCCGCCGCGCTGGGGATGGGCCGACGGGAGTATCGGCTGGTGGAGGTCTGAAGCAAACGAAAAACGCGCACCACGACCCGGGTCGTGGTGCGCGGTGGGAGGGGAGCAGTGGTGCGGGGGGCCGCTTACGACCTGCTCATTGTCTGCTGAAACAATCGCATCAATCGCGCCTTGCGTCGGGCGGCGTTGTTTTTATGGATAATGCCCTTCTCCGCGGCCTTATCCAGCGCGCTGTAGGCCCGACGAATGGCCTCCTGGGCCTCCTCCGGCCGACCTGAGAGGATGGCCAGGCGGGCCTTTTTGACCATCGTGCGGGCGCGCGTCCGGAACATCTGATTGCGGAGCCGCCGACGCTCGTTCTTGCGGATATTCTTGATGGCCGACTTCGTGTTTGCCAACGCTTCCCTCCAGAGTTCGGATGCGGGTCATATTTTACCGCAATTTGCTGAATTTGTCCAGCGCGTTCGTGGGATCCCACGACAGCAACTTGACAGGAGCGGAAACCAGGCTATAATCCCGGCCGTGAATCGGCAGAGTTTGGGGTAACTATTCCGGCTTCCTCACCCCACTCCCGCCGCCTGCGGCGGGCGGCGAAGCCCCTGGGGGAGGGGGGAGGCTAAACAGTTACGAGTTTGGGTATAGAAAACGATTTGCGCACAGGCCCGTCCGAGAGTAGACGGCTTAATCGGAGACATCGGAAGGAATAGGACGCGGATAAACACGGGTGGGTACAGATGCCCACGGATTCTTGTGGCTGTCTGCGCCCAATCTCCCAGAGATGACTGAATGGTATACTAACCCCCAAACCGGCCTGCGGGTCGGGCTGGCACTGATCGCCGCCGTGCTCCTGGTGGACATCGGACTGGTCATCTGGGCCGCCACCCGCCCGGTAGATGGACTGACTTTTCTCGCCGGGTTGTTCATCCTGGGGAGTCTGGTCGCGATTGGGCTGATGGGCTACTGGATCAGCGGCCTGGTCCAATCCGCCTACGTCCTGGACCGCAACGCGCTGGTCATCCTCTGGGGGGAGACGGAGCACGTCATCCCGTTGCCCCAGGTGCAACGGGTGCTGTTAGGGGAGGAAGTGACGGGCCGCCTGCGCTTCCGGGGGGTCCGCTGGCCCGGATACTGGGTGGGGTACGGCGAGATAGAGGGCGTGGGGCCGGTCCTCTTCCACGCCACCGCGCCTCTGGAGGAGCAGGTGCTCTTGGTGACGCCGGGGCTGGCCTACGGCATCTCCCCGGAGGACCGGGACGGGTTTCTGAGCGCTCTCCAGACCCGGATGCAGATGGGCCCCACCCAGTGGGTGGAGCAGGCTTCCCACGGGCCGGCCTTCGCCCGCTGGGCTTTCTGGCAGGACCGACCGGCGCTGGTGTTGCTAATAGGCGGACTGGTGGCGTTGCTGGCGCTCACCGGCTTTCTCTGCTTCCGATTCCCGAACCTGCCCCTGCTCATCCCCCTCCATTTTGACGCGCTGGGCACGCCGGACCGGCTGGGCGTGCGCGGGCAGATTTTCTTCATCCCGCTGATCGGGTTGATTGTGTTGACGGTGAACGGCGTCCTGGGCGGTCTGCTCTACCGGCATGAGCGTCTGGCCGCGTACCTGCTCTGGGGCAGCGCGCTGGCCGTACAGGTCCTCTTCTGGGCCGCCGTCCTGGGCATCCTGGCGGCCGCGTAGTTGGAAAAACAAACACCCGGCACCCTTCGGTGCCGGGTGTTTGTTTTTTTGTCCGTCTACCACCACACCGCGTCCATTTCCTCGTCCGGCACGTCCCAGACGACGTTGTGCGGCGGGAGCGGCTCGTACTTCATGAACTCGGGCACCCGGTCGTGGGCCTTGGTGAAGCCGGCCGCCCGGTTGAAGGCCAGTTCCTTCTCCATAATCTCCCGGCCGATGCGCGCCACGTCGTCCGTCGTCCAGTTCGCGCCCAGGACGCCCGCGCACTCCTCCACCAGCCCCTCAAAGCCGCTGGGGATGTCCAAAAAGGCGAAGGCGCAGAAGAGGCAGTGCCCGCTGGAGTCAATGAAGGCGGTCGTGACCTGGAAGTTGCGGGAGAGGTCGGCCTTCTTGATGTCCATCGGGTCGGCCTTGCCGCCGACGCTGAGAATCTCCGGCGCGATGGTGTAACCGGCAGTGTGGTCGGCGCCCATTGTGGAGGTCGCGTAGGTGACGCCGATGCCCTTGACGGCGCGCGGCTCGTAGGCGGGCATGTTCTGGCCCTTGCATCCGGGGACGCGGTGCCAGCCGAAGGCCTGGCCGGTGAAGGCGGCGCCGTTGCCCAGAATCCGCCCCAGCGGGGTGCCCTTGCGGATTTCCTCGTCCACCAGGCGGATGGATCCCTGCCAGTCGCCGAAGGGCAGGAGCCCGGCATCCATCGCCACCGCCAGCGCGCCACCGGTCTCAATGGTGTCAATGCCGATGTCGTTGCAGAGCCAGATCAGTTTGCCGATGGCATCCAGGTTGTCAATCCCGCAGTTGGCCCCCAGCGCCCAGGTGGACTCGTATTCAACGCAGGAGACGATTTCGTTCCCCTGCTCATCGTAGTACGTGTTGGAGCACTGGATGGTGCAGCCGGGGTGGCAGCCGTGGTTGTAGAGTTCCTTCCCCAGGCGCTTCTTGTTGGTCTCAAAGATGGCCTCGCCGGAGGTCGCCGCGGCGCCCTCAAAGCGGCCCTCCCGGAAGTTGCGGGTGGGGTAGCCACCGGCCTCGTTGAGGATGTTGACCAGGATGGCGGTGCCGTAGGTGTTCAGGCCGCCCTTGGGCTTGGTGATGTCGTGCTGGCGGAGGGCCTCCAGCATCTTCTTGCGGCCCTGCTCAAAGAGGTCAGGGTTGGCGATGTGGACGCCCGGGCCGCCTTCGGGGTTCACAATGATGAACTTGAGGCCCTTGGAGCCCATCACCGCGCCCAGGCCGCCGCGCCCGGAGTAGCGGCTGGGTCGCCCTTGGGCGTCGTTGAAGCAGATGCCGGCCATGGCCATCTTCATCTCCCCGGCGACGCCGATGGAGCAGATGTCCACCTTCTTGCCGAAGCGCTCAAAGAGGAGCGGGTAGACCTCGTAGAGGCTTCGGCCGGCGTACTCGTCGGCGGGGAAGAAGGTGGCGCCGTCTTTGGTGATGTGCAGCCCCCACCAGCCGCCGTCCTTGGGGTAGCCCTCCACGATGATGGCCTTGATCCCCAGTTTCGCCACCGACTGGGGCCAGCCGGTACCGGCGTTGGACTCTTTGATGCCGCCGGTGAGGGGGGACTTGGCACCCACCGAGACGCGGCCGGAGGTCGGCGCGTTGGTGCCGGTGATGATGCCCGGGGCGAAGACCAGTTTGTTGTTGGGGCCCAGGGGGTGGCAGGTGGGGTCCACCTCGTCGCAGACGATGGAGGAGGTCAGGCCGCGCCCGCCCAGAAAGCGGTATTTCTCGGGGACGTCCTCGTACTGGACCGTCCGGTCGGTCATGTTGACCCGCAGAATCTTGGACATCTTCCACCTCCTGATATTGTGGTGAACTTTGGGGAATGGCTGTTAAAAGGTAATTACCTACCACAAAGGGCACAAAGGAGGCACAAAGGACACAAAGGGGAATAAAATCTTTTGTGCCCTTTTTGGAGACTTCGTGTCCTTCGTGGTTTTTACAGAACGGCTCTCCGAAAAATAAAAAAAGGAGACCCTCAGGCCGGGATGTCCCGGCCGTACGGTGTCTCC